>CAYVKX010000006.1:0-30382 GCA_964452095.1 uncultured Weeksellaceae bacterium | reverse complement strand
ATTAGTAATGTGTCAAAATATAAATTAAATATTATAATTGTCTTGTCAATCATTATTGTATTGATTTCTAATTTGAGAATTATTTTAGCGGCACTATTATTTGTTTACCTAGTAGTTAATCATAAGAATTTATTTAAAAAAGCACTAATAATAATTAGTGCGATTTTTCTTTTTGTGATGTATAGTGATTTAATGCAGGCTGAGAGAGTTATAAATGCATTAGATTTTAAAGAACTTCTAATTCAATTTGCAACTAGATTCTCTCCTGCTTTCGATAAGATTTCTATAATGAGTTCATATCAATATCTGTATGGATTAGGAATTGGGACATATTTTGAAATTCCTTGGTTTGAATATAGAGGTCTTGATAGTAAATTAAATACTATTGATTCAACTTATCTTACCTTTTTTGTAAAATATGGACTGCTTAGCATTGGGATTTTATTTCTTTTTTTTAGAGTCTTGTTAAAAAATATAAAAGATGTTTTGCTAAGAAAATCTATAGTAGTTTTTTACCTTATTTTATTTGTTACAATGTCCATACTGTATCAGTCTGGGGCTGTATTTCAAATTCTTTTCTTAAATATGTTAATGATTTCAATTAATAATGAAGATACTACACATTTTATACCAATCAATTCCTAATACTGCTGGATCAAGTATTAGAAGTAGAGATATTGTTGCATCAGAGCTAGCTGTAGGCTTAACTCCTATTGTAATTACTTCTCCTTTTCAAGAACCTCTTGTTTCTGGAAAACAAAAGGAGATTATTGAGGGGGTTACATATTATAGAACATTTTCAGGATATCAAAATGAAGTTGTTTCAGAGAAAAGAACTGGAGTGTTAATGCAAATTAGAAAAGCGATAAGATTATTTTCATTTACTCTAAGTATTTATAAAATAGTAAAACATGAAAAGATTGATGTTCTACATGCACATGCAATGTTCTTTTGTGCTTTCCCTGCTAAAATTGTTTCACTATTACAAAAGAAACCAATATTGTATGAAGTTCGATCTTTATGGGAGGAAAGATATAAAGGGAAGAATTTTCTGCTTAATGTTCTTTTTGGTGCAATTACTTTAATTGAAACATTTGCTATGTTTTTAAGTAATGAGGTGATAGCAATTAACAAAACCTTAAAGTTCGAATTAAAATCTCGGTTTCTATTAAGAAATAAAGAAATACATATTGTAGAGAATGCAGTTAATTTAAATAGAATAACTGCTAAAAAAGTAGAGCGTGAGGATCAGGTGTTTGCTTATATCGGAACAATCAGTCCTATTGAAGGTTTAGATTTATTAATAAATGCGTTTAATGATCTTCATAAGGAAGGAATGAAAAATAAATTAGTTTTTTATGGTGATGGAGTAATCTTACCAGAATTAAAGAAGTTAGCAAAAGGAAATAATTTAATTGAGTTTAGGGGGAGATTCTCCCAATCTCAGATTGCTGAGGTGTATTCAGAAGTTGATATTATTATAAACCCAAGAAAGCAGAGTTTTTTAACTGATTCATTTTCTCCATTAAATCCATTAGAAGCAATGGGTTATAATAAATTAATTATTGCTTCTAATATTGGGGGTATGCGTGAAATAATTGAAAATGATAGGACTGGTATTTTATTTGAACCAGATTCTGTTGATTCAATAAAATCTACAATCTTGCATATTTTAAATAAAAAAGATATAAATAGGATTATTGAGAATGCGTTATTATATGTTAAAAAGAAAAGAAGTTGGAAGTCAAATGCGGTTAAATATAAAGACATATATCAAAATTTATTAAATGAATAAAAAAATAAGCTTCCTTAACATTCCTATTGATGCAATTTCAATGCAAGAAACTTTGCAAAGAGTAGAAAAAGCAATTGCTGATAAAAATCAAATACACCATACTGTTGTAAATGCAGGGAAAATAGTCCTTATGCAGGCGGATAAGGAACTAGAAAAAAGTGTAGTAGAAGCTGATATCATAAATGCTGATGGACAAGCGATAGTCTGGGCAGCAAATTTATTAGGACATAAATTACCTGAGCGTGTTTCTGGAATTGATTTGATGGAAGAATTGGTAAAACGTTCTTTTGAAAAAGGATATAAATGTTACTTTTTTGGTGCGAAAGAAGAAGTAGTCACTAAATTAGTTGATATTTATAAAAAACAGTATTCTAATGATATTATAGTAGGTTATAGAAATGGTTATTTTGAGAAAAATGAGGAAGAGCAGATTGCTAAAGAAATATCAGATAGTGGAGCAAATATGTTATTTGTTGCCATAACCTCCCCTAAAAAGGAAATATTTTTAAATAAATATAAGAATCAGTTGCAAAATGTAAATTTTATAATGGGAGTAGGGGGTAGTTTTGATGTTATTTCTGGTAAGGTAAAGCGCGCACCAATTTGGATGCAAAACTTTGGAATGGAATGGTTGTATCGAGTTATTCAAGAACCAAAAAGAATGTGGAAACGCTATTTAATTGGAAATACAAAGTTTATTTTGTTAGTTGTTAAAGAATTTTTTAGAAAGATATAATGAATTTAAGAAGAAAAAGAATAGCAGTTATTGGTCTTGGTTATGTGGGGCTTCCATTAGCTATTGAGTTCGCTAAAAAATATAGCGTTGTTGGGTTTGATACTGATATATTAAGAATTAAGCAGTTAAAAGAGGGAAAAGACAAAACAGGCGAGATTGATTTAGAGGAGTTTAAAAAGGTGATAGAAGCACAAAATGGATTGCAGTTAAGCTCAAACCCTCAAGATATTGCAGATGCAAATATTTATATTGTAACTGTACCAACTCCAATTAATGATAAAAAACAACCCGATTTATCCCATTTATTAGATGCTTCCAAAATGATTAGTAATGTCTTGAAAAAGGATGATATTGTTATTTACGAATCGACTGTTTATCCTGGCTGTACTCAGGAGGATTGCGTTCCCGTTCTGGAAAAAGGAAGTGGATTAAAATACAATCAGGATTTTTTCTGTGGGTATTCTCCAGAAAGAATTAGCCCTGGTGATAAAGTAAATACGCTAACAAAAATAAAAAAAGTAACTTCTGGCTCTGATGAGAAAACAGCAAAAAAAGTAGATGAACTATATAAATCTATAATAGAAGCAGGTACTCATTTAGCACCAAGTATTAAGGTGGCTGAAGCATCCAAATCCATTGAAAATGCCCAAAGAGATTTGAATATTTCATTTGTAAATGAGTTGGCATTTATATTTGATAAAATGAATATTGATACCAATGAAGTATTGGAAGCGGCAAATACAAAATGGAATTTTCTTCCATTCAAACCGGGTTTGGTTGGTGGGCATTGCATTAGTGTTGATCCGTATTATCTGACATATAAATCAGAAGAATTGGGCTACAAACCAGATGTAATTCTTTCTGGAAGAAATGTGAATGACAAAATGGGAGCTTTTGTGGCTTCCAAAGTGGTGAAATTAATGATAGCAAAAAACATCAAAGTAAAAGATGCTAATGTGCTGATTCTTGGAATTACTTTTAAGGAAAACTGTCCTGACATACGAAACACTAAAATTCTAGATGTGTATAATGAACTTATTTCTTTTGGGGCAAAAGTAGATGTATTTGACTCTGTAGCAAATAGTGGGGAAGTGAAAAAGGAATTAAATATTGATTTGATTACTGATTATAGTCAGAAGAATTATGCAGCTATTATTTTGGTAGTTTCCCATAATGACTTTAAAACCATTAATTTTAAGAAATTAAAAAACGACAAAACAGTAATTTTTGATGCAAAATATTTCATCAATAACAGCTACATTGATGGGAGATTATAAAAATGCCTATTTTTGCGAAAATTAAAATAAATTGAAAGGTTACTCACGATATTTTTGGGCAATACATTTTGGAGGAGATTTGCTTTTTATCAATCTTGCATTTGTACTTACTTACTACATTAAGTTTGAAACTTTCCTGTTTTCCGATAAGTACAAATTCCTTCTTCTTATTTTTAATTTCATCTGGACTCTAACCGCTTTTCTGCTGAAATTATATGACATAAAAAATGTAAAAAGGTTAGATAAAGTTCTGTTTAATTTATCAAAAGTAGCAGTAATTAATGGAGTGGCACTTTCTGGAATATTGTTTTCTTTAAAAGCATCTACCTTTTCTCGTGAGCATTTGTACGCTACTTATGCTTTTGCTTTTGGGGCAGTTTTGCTTTGGAGAATTGTTGCTTTACGACTTATTTTTCTTTTTAGAAAATCGGGATTTAATTACAAAAGAGTTGTGCTAATTGGCGGTGGAAATGTTGCCAAACAGTTGTACAAATACATCCATAAAGATGATGGCTATGGAATTCGCTTACTTGCTATTTTTGCTGAAAATGAAATAAGCTTTCAGGTGAAAGAAGGAGTTAAAAAAGGAGGATTTGATCAGTTGGAAGAATTTGCAATTAAAAATGATATTGATGAAATCTATTATACTTTGCCACTTACTTATACTGCTAAAATTAAGGCGTTCATTTCTTTTGCTGATAAAAACATGATCCGCTTTAAAATTATCCCTGATTTTAGAGGGTTTCCTTTTAAGCGAGTAAATATTGATTTTTTTGAGGATGTACCAGTCATCACTTTTCGACAAGAACCTCTTACCGATATTGTAAATCAAATGCTAAAACGAACATTTGATATTATTTTTTCTTTGCTTGTAATTGTGCTTTTGCTAAGTTGGCTTTATCCGATTATTGGAATCCTGATTAAATTATCTTCCAAAGGGCCAGTACTTTTTAAGCAAGTTCGATCGGGTTTAAATAATGAGGAGTTTATGTGTTATAAGTTTCGGTCTATGGCACAAAATAAAGATGCAGATAATAAGCAAGCTACAAAAGGAGATGCAAGAATTACAAAAATTGGGTTTTTTTTACGGAAATCAAGTATGGATGAATTGCCTCAATTTTTTAATGTGCTGATGGGTGATATGTCGGTGGTTGGTCCAAGGCCTCATATGATTTTGCATACAGAAGAATACTCTGCATTAATTGGAAAATATATGGTTCGCCAATTGGTAAAACCAGGAATTACTGGGGCAGCACAAGTAAAAGGATATAGAGGAGAAACCAAAGAATTAAAAGATATGGAAGGCAGAGTAAGGGCAGATGTTTGGTATATCGAAAATTGGTCTTTGGCTTTGGATATCAACCTTATTGCCCTCACGGTTTGGAATGTAATAAAAGGGGATGAAAAGGCATTTTAGTATTTTATTATTTCTTTTTCCAATTGTATTAAACGGACAAATTACCACTTTCAAATCAGGGGATAACAACCCTTTTTTAGAAAACTATTCCACAGAAACAGCTGTATGTAATGCTGATACTGCTAATCATTTAAGCATTTTTCCTAGATTGTTTAGTGTAGGGAATTTTAATGAAAATGAGACTTCAAGTAGTTATATTGTTGGGGCTTCTTTATATGCAAACCTTAAAAATAAAATTACCATTACTTCCACTTTCGATTATTTGGGTGGAAATCATAATATTTTGATAAAAGAATTTCAGGATTCTTTGGGAGTATTTCCTGGATTTGAGAGGGAGAGTAAAAGGTGGCAGATGAATATAAACTATCAGATAAATAAATTTATAACTATTGATGTTGGAAAAGGAAAGCATTTTGTGGGCAATGGCTACCGTTCTCTTTTGCTTTCTGATGCTTCTTCTATTTATCCTTATTTGAAAATTACTACTGAATTTGGAAGGGTAAAATATTATAATTTGTACACCACTTTTTTGAATCCTAATATGGTGGATTATGGCAGAAAGAAACACGCTACTATTCACTTTTTGGATTTTGCAATTACAAAAAACATCAATATTGGAGTTTTTGAAAGCATACTTTGGCAATCCAAATCAGAAGAAGTAGATAAAGGATTTGAATTTGCTTATATGAGTCCCGTTATTTTTTATCGCCCTGTGGAGTTTTCTATGGGGTCCAATAAAGGAAATGCCCTGATGGGAGCACATTTTAATGCTTCTTACAAAAGAAGCGTTTTTTACGGACAAGCAATGTTGGATGATTTGAATATCTCCCGACAAAAAGATAGAGATGAAGATTTCAGTGGTGGATTTTTTCAAAACAAATTTGCTTTTCAACTTGGGGTAAAATCTGAATATAAAGGCGTGAAATTCTTGTGCGAATACAACCAAGTACAGCCATATACTTATGGGCACAGAACCATTTTGCAAAATTATTCTCATAATAATCAAGCAGTTGCTCATCCACTTGGAGCTAATTTTAAGGAAGTAGTTGCAATGGGGGAGTATAAAAAGGATAAGTGGAATTTTAGAGTAAAAATTACTGCTGCAAAAGTTGGCTTAGACTCTTTAAACACGCATTATGGGCAAAATATTTTTGCTACCGATTTTGATGCAAGTACCGGAGGGCAATATTCTTATGGAAATAAAAATGGGCAAGGCGTTTTGACTTCTTTAAATACTATGCAAGCAGAAGTGTCTTATAATTTTAAAGGACTTGATTTTTTTACTTCTGCTTTTTATAAAAGCAAAAAGTCCGACCTATTAGATCAGACTTTTTTGTTTTATTCAATCGGTTTAAGAACTTTCCCTTTTAGAGTTTTTACCGATTATTAAAAAATTATTCTACAATTATTTTCTTTGTAGTATTTCCTTTTTCGGTAGAGATATTTAGTAAATAAGTTCCTTTTGATAAGCTACTCAAATCCACTTTTGTGTTAGAGTTGAAAGCGTTTTGCAGGATTAATCTTCCATTTAAATCATACATTTTATAATTTGCATCAGCATTATCAACTTCAATATTCAAATTATAAGTAGTTGGAATAGGAAAAACTTTTACCTCATTAGAAATAAGCTCATTAACGGAAGAAGTTTGAGGAATATAATAGAATGAAATTCCATAAGCATTTCCAAGAGAATCAACTTGCATTTCAGCAAGAGGAGCTTTAATATTTGCATCATCAGTCCACCAAACATATCTATTGGTAGTTTCTGTTTCATCAGGCATTAATGCTGCAACAGAATACCATCCACTCCCTGTTCCAAATATAGTATCGGTACAATAAGCCATATATGAGGTAGTGGTTGTTTCTTCCACATACATTCTAAGAGAAGGATAAGTTCCCATTGGAATAGTAGTATTTCCCCAGCCATCTACATTAAAATCGGAAGTATTGGTTACAGTTACTTTTATAGAATCTTCCGTTTGTGCTTGGAAATTACTGATAAGAATTGCAAAAGAATCTGGAATAAACGCATTTGGAACAACAGTGTCAAATATTACTGCTGGACCTTCTGTATGAGTAGTGCCAAAAGTAAGCGGTAAAGGTGTAATCATAAATTCAATGGAAAAATCATCAAAGCCAACTACTTTTAAAGAAGTTGCACTTTTATTTATGTAAACATACTCGCCATCATTATCAATACACATATTAGCGGTAGGGTGGTTGCTTGCAAAAGGCGTTCCTGCAGGAGAAATAAATTCAGAAGTGTCCCAGTCCATAACTTGTGCAGATGAAAAATCCCAACTTTGATTAGCCCCTGAATTTCCAGGAATGATAGCTGTTCCTGGAACCGTATCTTGTGCTTGATAAATAACATCTCCAATATTTATTAAGTTAGCATCTGTAACGGTAATTTGCGAAAAAGCATTGATGCCAATAAATGCTAAAGCGATTGTAAATAATTTTGTTTTACTTACTTTAAAAAGTTTCTTAGTTGTGTTCGTGAACATAAGTTGTTTCATAATTTCTATTTTTTAGTTAATAAGGTGGGTTCTAAATTTTAGTTCTTTTAATTCAAAAAATGACAAAGAACCCTTTATTGTCAAACTTTAAATATTTTGATTGCACAAATATAATAAACTATTGCGTTTTTTCAAGGGAAAACGCAACTAACTAACTAACAGTCATCTAACTTAACATTTAGTCTGATTATTTGTTCATAATATTAGTTAATAATTAATTTTTGTTTAATAATTTTATTTTCATCCATAATTTCAATAATAAAAAGCCCTGTGCCTAATTGCTTTTTGGAAATTATAATAGAAGTATTTGCATCTCTTTCAGCTAAAACAATTCTCCCTAAATTATCAAACACTCTGATATCTTTTTTACCTTCAAATTCTAAGATTGCAACATCAGAAGTTGGGTTAGGGAATAGTTTAACTTCATTTAATTCTTGATTCACAATAGCAGAACTTCCGTCAATAAATAAATCGTATTGTTGCCCAGGAAAAGTAGGCATATCAATTCCCATTCCTGCAAAAATAGTTGTTCCAAAAACAGGATCTACTATTGGAGGAATCTGAATATTAATTGTCATATTTACATCAATTGGGAATGTACCTGCTTGAGTTGGAGTGCCGCTTATTTGTATACAGCCATCAACCCCAGAAGGATACTGACAGCCACTTATATCACATACATACGAAAGGTTGCTAGGCAAACCCGTAATATCATAAGTTACATGGTTTACATCCACAGTCATTACGGTACTAATTCCTGCAGCATTCATCAGAGTTACTGCAGCACCATAACCCGCCAATTGCAAAATAGGAGCAATATCTAAAGTGGTATCTTCTAGTACAATTAAAGTTAGCGTTTGGTTGTAAGGCACATTTTCTTGCCCATCAGCAATTCCATTTAAAGGAATGTTTGGAATAGGAATATTTGGTGGGTAAATCCCAGGAATATCCAAGAAAGTAAAAATAAAGTTAGGGGTACATTGTGCGTTTCCAATCATTGAAAATGAAAGCAGAATGCTGAGAGTGAGTAATACTTTTTTCATAATATAAGGTTTTAATTTTCCACAAAGTTAGCGTAAATTAGTTTAAACAAAAGGTTTATGAAAATAAATCTTACTTATTCAGATAGGAATAAAAAAAGCTCCCAAAAGGAGCTTTTAATTTATTTAAGAATTTTTTATTGTTATTCTATTACTTCATCTTCTCTGAATCCTTTCCATTTGGCATCAGAATACCCTCTCTTTCTCATTTGTTTTATGTAGCTATTAGCATCATTCAAATTGTAAAAAATTCCAGCATAATAAGTAGTAGTAGAATTATCCAATGGAATAGAAATTAAGTTTGCTTCATCATAAATATCTGGGGGAGTATCGTACTCACCATAAGTTCCCAAATTTACTCTAAACACAAAAGGGTCGGTTACATCATACCTTTCTTGGTCTTGTCTGCTGAATGATTTTACCAAATCATTTCTATTTTTTTCGTAAGATTTTTGAGCAGATAATGCTTTTTTCCCTTCCTCCATTTCGTTATAAACATATATCATATTTCTGTAAGGTTTTAGGTAAAGTCTGTCTTGCTTAGTAGCTAACTTAAATAACTCTAATGCTTTTTCTTTATCGCCAAAAGCATAATAAGTTACCGCCAAATTATAAGTCCATTCTCTTGTTTTGTAAATCCTTTTAGTAAGATATTTCAAATATCTTTTTGCCTGTCCTTTTCCTCTTTTATCCCCTTTGCTAAGGTAAGCAATCGCCAAATTTCCTCTTACAAAGTTGAGCCCATCTTCTGTTATTTTTCCTCTTTTCAACCTTTTTTCAGCTTCTTTTAAATCATCAATAGCTTTGTTGTACTGCTTGTTTTTAAGTGCTTTTACCCCATCATTGTAAGCCCCAACTCCTTGCTGAATTTGATCCATACTTCTTTCATCAATCTTATCAATTTTGTTGTATTGAAGCAGATTATCATTTCCTACAATTTTCAAATTATTGATATCTGGAACTAAGCCGGAAGATGCAGTAATTACTACTTCTCCTTTCTTTTTTGTTTTCCCACTTTTTTTATCGGCTTTCGCTCTTTGCTTTGCTTTAAGCTGTTTTGCCTGAGCAGATTGCATTTTTTCGTGTACTTTATTTGCGCTTTTTGTATTCCCAGATTCTTGATAAAGAGCTTTTAAAGTTTCGTAAGCTTGATAATTGTATTCATCTATTTTAATACAAGAACTAAGCATAGAAGCGGCTTCATCCTGGTTGTTTAAATTATAATGAATAATAGCAATATTATAGAGCCATTTTTCTTCTTTAAAGATTGTTTTAGTTAGCAAATTCACATATCGTTTTGCCATTACTTTATCCTTTTTGTTGCCAGTACTTACATAGCAAAGTGCCATATTGGTGTAAATATAATTGTAAGCATCTGGTCCTAATTTAGCTCTTTTGTACCTTTTCATAGCACTTTTGAGCTCCTCAATTGCAGCATTATAATCTTTATTTCTCATTTTTTTGACTGCAGCAGTGTAATGCTCATTAGCAATTTTTGATTGATCAATAGCTCTTTTGTTGAGGTCTTTTACCTTTTCGTGCTGCAAAACTTTATCCACATCAGAGATTGCTTCCCAATGAAAAGGTGTGAATTGCTCGGTAGTAGTGCTATCAATAGTGGCAGCTTTTATGCTTTGCTGCTCGGTAGAAAAGGAAAGTCCGAAAACTATTCCTATTACCAAAAAAATCTGTTTATATATTTTCATAATCTTATACTTTTTTGCGGTTGCAAGTTAGGGAATTTTTGTCAAACTTCTAACTATTGCAAAATCACGCTATGATTTATTATTTTTTCATCACTAATTAATTGTAATAAATACATTCCTTTTGGAAGATTTCTCAAATTAAGTTGCCATTTATTTTCTCCTTCAAAATTCACATTATCTTCTAAAACTACATTTCCGTACATATCAAAAAGTAGTAATGAATTTAATTGCAATCCTTTATAATCAATATGTAAAATATCTTTTGTAGGATTAGGATAAATATTAAAAACAATATTTTCTTCTGAAAGTCCATCTATAATAATATTGAAAGGGAAAGAGGTGGCAGTACAGCCATTTGCATCTGTAACCATTACCGAATAATTTCCTGCAAATGAAGGTCGGAAAAGTTGGGAAGTAGCTCCTGGAATTGGATTCAAGTTAGCATCTAGCCACTGATAAGTAGTAAAACCACTTCCAGCATCAAGGGTATCTCCACTTTGAGAAATATTCACCACCACAGGAGTTGGCTCATTAATAGTTACAGAATTGGTAGCAATACAACCATTTGCATCCGTTACACTTATATTTACCAATCCAGCACATAAATTATTAGGATTTAGTCCGCCCCAATCTTGAGTATAAGCAGGCGTTCCACCCATTATATTTAAAGTAGCAGTACCATCACAATATCCATAGCAACTAGCATCAGTAGCGGTAATGGTAAAAGTTACTTCAGTTGGCTCGCTTATTGTAGTTTGTAAGGAAGCTAGGCAGCCGTTATTATCTTGTACTACCACATAATAAG
Organism: uncultured Weeksellaceae bacterium; assembly: GCA_964452095.1. Classification (GTDB taxonomy): domain Bacteria; phylum Bacteroidota; class Bacteroidia; order Flavobacteriales; family BACL11; genus DUAL01. The sequence continues at coordinate 19,087 of CAYVKX010000006.1, read as the reverse complement.
CGCTATCTCCAGCCAAATTATAAAAAGTATTAGTCGCTACAAAAGTAGCTCCATTATCCACAGAATAATTAAATGGCGATTGTCCGCCTGAAATAATATCCACACTAATAGAGCCATCATACAACCCAAAGCAACTTGCATTAGAATCTGTAGAATTTATCACAATTGAATCTGCTTGATAAATAGTAATAGTATCGCTTGCTATGCAATTGTTAGAATCGCTAACAATTACACTATAAGTTCCAGCTGTTAAGTTTGCATTTTGAGTTGTAGCCCCCGAACTCCACAAATAAGAGTAGGAAGGAGTTCCGCCCACAGGATAAACCGTTCCAATTCCAGCATCTCCATAGCAAGTAGCACTATCGGCAGAAGTGCTAATACTTAAAGCAGATGGCTCAGAAATTTGATAAGAAGTATTAAAGATATTTCCAGAGCTATCGGAAAGCAATAAATCATAAATTCCAGCACAAAGCCCGTTTATATTTTGTTGATTAGAAGTAAACCCATTTGAAGATGTCCAGGTATAATAATAAGTAGAATCTCCTCCTTCAGCAGTAATAAAAATTTCTCCATCACAAAGAGCATTGCAACTTACATTTATCACAGAGTCTGATTGAACAATAAGAGGATAGCCAGCAGGACCATCTACTATAAATTGCATTGTAGAGCTACATCCTAAGGAATCAGTAACCGTTAAAATATAGGTGCCTACAAAAACGGAATCTAAGTCCTCAGTATTTGTTGTAAATCCGTTTGGACCTACCCAAGAATAAGAATACAAGCCATTTCCGCCATTTACAGATGCGTAAATAAAACCGGTATTTGTCCCAAAGAAACTAACATCAATTATGGAATCTGGAGTAATAGTTAAAATAGTTGGCTCATTAACAATTGCAGAATCTGAAAGTGCACAATTGTTAGCATCCGTAATGGTTACAAAATAATTTCCAGCACACAAACTATTTGTGTTTTGGGTATTATCTCCATTGCTCCACAAATAAGAATAAGGAGCAGTTCCACCACCAAGATTAAGCAAGTTGATAAATCCATCACAACTATTATTACAACTTACATTAGTCGCAGAAAGTGAGAATGAAATAGCATTTGGCTCAGTAATTGTAAAAGGTAAAGTAGTGATACAACTATTAGAATCAGTAATAGTTACTGTATAACTTCCGGCAGCAAGAGAATCTTCTGTTTGCATATTTCCGCCACTATTCCAAGCGTAATTGTATGGAGGAGTTCCTCCAAGCATATTTACCATTACAGTAGCATCATTCATTCCATTACAACTAATATATTGCCCGCCATAGTTAGAGGTAATCATAATAGAACCACTTAATATATTTGGCTCAGTAATTAAAATAGTATCGCTAGCGATACAATTATTAGAATCGGTTGTAGAAATAATATAAGTTCCAGCAGCCAAAGTATTTGGATTGCTGATTCCTCCCCAATTGATATTATAGTTTGGTACTCCACCGCCTACACTCAAAGTAATTATTCCATCATTTGCACTATTACAGCTTATGTTTGTTGATGTAATATTTTGGCTCAAAGCACTTGGCTCAGTTAAAGTTTCAGAAGTGGTATAACTACAATTGTTGGTATCAGTAACAATTAATGAATAAGTTCCGGCAGTCAAATTGATAGCTGCTGAGGTAGTTTGTCCGTCTGACCAAAGATAAGAATAACTAGGAGTTCCGCCACTTACAAAAGATGATATACTTCCAGTACTATCCCCATTACACGCTATTTCATAACCATTATAATTATTGGTAGAGGTGCTAACAAATAAATTATTTGATGGTTGAGTGATAATAATTGTATCAGAAACTACACATCCATTAGAATCCGTGATACTAACTATATATTGCCCAGCAGCAAGATTGGAGATATTTGCTGTACTATCTCCATTGTCCCAAGCAAAAGAGTAAGGTGCCGTCCCTCCATTAATTGTAGAGTTGATTGTTCCATCAGCTTGCCCACAAGCTGTAACATCTGTTTTTGTAAAGGAATAAGTTAATGCTGGAGGTTCTGTAATTTCCACACTATCAGCAGTTGTACAACCGTTAAAGTCTGTTACCACAAAAGGATAAAAATTAGCTGGAACTCCTGATGGCATAATAGAAGATGAAGCAACAGAGTCCACACCTCCAAGCAAAGGTAGAGTTACTCCAAATGCAGACACAGTATAATCAGTTGTTCCGCCATTAATGTATAGTGTAACAGTACCATCACTCCCTGAAAAACAAGAAACATTAGTTATATTATAAGAGGTGCTTAAAATAGCAGGTTCAGTTATAGTTACACTATCAGTAAAGCTACAACTATTTCCATCTGTAATAGTAAAAGAATATATTCCTGCTGTTAATGCTGTTGGATTTGCATTATTATTCCAGCTTTCAACATAAGGAGATGTTCCTCCACTTATAGTAATAGATGCCGTACCTGTAGAATCTCCATTACATAATACATTTGTTAAGATAGTAGAAACCGAAATTGCAGTTGGCTGAGTAATAGTTACGCTATCAGCAAAAGAACAACCGTTAGCATCAGTAATAGTATAAGAATATGTTCCTGTAGTAAATGCGGAAGAATCTGCACCACTCCAATTTTCAGTATAAGGAGAGGTTCCGCCACTAATCATTAGTGTTGCACTTCCATCAGATCCGCCAAAGCAACTTACATTTGTTACACTATCAATAGTTGAAATTGCAGATGGCTCTGTAATAGTTACACTATCGGAAATAGTACAGTTGTTAGAGTCAGTTATAGTGAAAATAAATGTTCCTTCTGATAAATTATTTGGATTTGCAGAACCCCAATTCTCATTTAAAGTGCCTGTACCGCCACTTAATGTGAGTGTTGCAGTACCATTACTTCCACCAAAACAACTTACATTAGTTGTAGTAGCAGAAGCAGAAATAGCAGTTGGCTCAGTAATTATAACGCTATCGCCTAATGAGCAATTATTCGCATCAGTAATTGTATAAAAATAAGTTCCTATTGAAAGAGCAGAGGAATCCGCTCCATTCCAACTTTCAGTATAAGGAGAAGTCCCTCCACTAATAGCAAGTATAGCAGTTCCAGTAGAATCCCCATTACAAAGTACATTAGTAGTGCTTGCAGAAACTGTAATTGCAGTTGGTTGAGTAATAGTTACGCTATCAGTTAAGGTGCAATTGTTTGAATCTGTAATAACATAAGTATAAGTTCCTATTGCAAGTGCAGAGGAATCAATTCCATTCCAATTTTCAGCATAAGGAGAAGTTCCTCCACTAATATTTAGTGTTGTGTTTCCATTATTCCCTCCATTACAACTTACATTATTGATAGTTGGAGTTGTTATTATTGCAGATGGCTGGGTAATAGTTACGCTATCGGTTGCACTGCAATTGCTGGTATCAGTAATTGTAATGCTGTAATTTCCAGCAGCAAGATTAGATATTTGAGCAGTTGTATTTCCAGTATTCCAAAGGAAAGAAGCAGGAATAGCACCATCAATATTAATAGTATAATCTTCAGTTGCTCCATACCAAGGCGTTTGGTAAGTAGGTGCCCAAGTCCCCACATCACAAGATCCAATAGTTGCATCAGTATTATATTGTGCAACAACCCTCATTCTTGTATTCCCAAAAAACCCTAAAGTTGGAACAGTAAAATTAATGGTGTGAGAAGAAGGGCTTTGTGTTAAAACAATTAGCCCAACTTCTTCATTTGCATCATCAAAATCTCCATCCAAATTCCAATCAATAAATACTTTTGCTCCATCAGTAAAAGCAAAACCACCAGGATCACAACTTCCCAAATTAACATCAACAGAGTAAGATTGTCCGGGTGAGAGCGTTACTGATTGAGCGGTGTAATCTTCATAGGTATCGCATACTCCAGAAGTATTGTTTACAATAGAATCTCCATCACCAATTAATCGTACCAATTCAATACTGGAATAATTAGAACTCCCTACAGTTGAAGTGCAATATGTAGGGCTTCCTCCACCACCACCAGAAAGTATCATAGCAGTAGCAGTTCCATTACCACTTCCAAAACAACTTATATCAGTTGAAACAATACTTATGTTAGGGGTAGAAGCACTATCATATAAAGTAATATTATTAGATAAAACACAGTTGTTTGTATCTGTAATAGTAACCGAATATGAACCACCACAGACATCAGTAAGCTGGTTGCTAGTATCTCCTGTATTCCATATATATTGGTATGGAGAAGCGCCTATCCCGTCAATAATTATTATTGAGCCATTACAAAGTGAGCTATCGCATGATGAGTTGTTAGAATTTGTTAAGCTTATATTAGGAGTAGTTGAACTATCTGTAATTGTAATGTTCTCAGTAAAAGTAGCACAACTATTTACATCCGTAATTGTAATGGAATAATTTCCTCCACACAAATTGTTTCTGCTAGAAATACTATCGCCATTTGCCCAAATATATGAGTAAGGAGTAGTTCCTCCTATTAATGAAATATTAATTGTTCCATTACAATTTAAAGAATCGCATGAATAGTTGTTTGTTGATGTAGCGCTTTCTGTTAATGGATCAGGTTCATTTATCATATAAGATGCAGTTGCTGAAGAACCGGCACAACTAAGGTCAACTAAAACTATAGTGTAAGTGCTTGCTGCCAAATTAGAATGAGATGGAGTAGGGGGTAATGCGGGATACCAATTATATTTGTAGTTTCCAGAGCCTCCATTTCCAGTAGCAAGAAGCGTTCCGTCATTTGCTCCAGAACAACTTATTTGAGTTCCAGTAAGTGTAACCGATAAGGTGTCGGGTTCAATAATTGTAAAACTAACAGAATCGGTACAAGTTAAATTATTGTCCGTAACTACAACATTATACGTTCCAGCAATTAAGTTAGAAGCAGTAGCTGTTGTTTGCCCATCATTCCATAAAAAAGAATAATTTCCAGAGCCATTTGCAACTCCAAGAACGGATGCAGTTCCATCATTTCCTCCGCTACAAGTTGTAGAGGTTGATGCTGTACTATCAATAGCGAATATATTACAATTTACTAAGTTCAGATTCACTGAATCGGCAGAAGAAATGGCTTGTAATTTATTGCCTAAATTATCTACTTCAAAGGTTTGCCAAGCAGCAGAATAAAGTCCATAATTAGCAGGGTTTGAGAAATCTACTCTAATTATTACTTGCTGAGTAGATCCCACAGATAAATTAATTCCAGTAGAATCTTGCGGATTGCTAAACAAGCTCCAATACCCATATGCTTTTCCATTATTTATAGTGTAGGGAATAGGAACAAAAAGACCATTTCCTCCATTTGCAAAAGGATTAAACCATCTGATATCAAAATCTCCTTGTTGAATAGCAGAATCTTGATGAGATACAATAAATTCTGGACGGATATTTACATCACAACCAGTATTTAACATTGTTAAAGTATCGTAAGAAAATATATTGTATCCGATTAAAGGATTTGGCGAAAAGTTAGAAATATTTTGCGAAACCGATTTAGTTCCAGAATATCCGATTATTGCAGTATCAGTTAAGCTACAGTTATTGCTATCAGTAATAGTTACTATATAGGTTCCGCTTGCTACTACAACTAAATCTTCAGTAGTTGAGCCATTACTCCAGCTATAAGTATAAGGAGCTGTACCGTTACTTACTGTTAAATCAGCATATCCATCTAAAGTATTAATGCAGTTTGCATCAGTAATATTTATGGAGGATGATAGATTGCAACTAGTAGCTAATGTAGTAAAATTCAGACCAACTCTCCATCCACCAAAGCCAAGTGTGTCAGGGCATCTTACTCGCCATTCGTATGTTGTGCTTGATGAAAGTCCTGTTAAGATATATGTAGTAGAGCCGTTAGTAATATTTTGAATAGAGCTCCAAGTTCCTGCTATGATACTATCCCTATACTGAAGAGTGTAATCGTAAATACCACAAGTTCCATTAGTCCAGCTTAAAGTCGCTTGATTGGATGCTACCGAAACCACTTGCGTATTACTTGGCTTTCCTGCCCAAACAGAAAGGATAGAAAATAAAAATAGAGCAAAAAATACTTGTTTTTTCATAATAAAATGTGTTTTTGATATAAAATTAACTTGCAAATATACAAAAACAAAAATTGATAGTATGCGTAAAATAACTTACGATATTTTTAGGAACTTTGTTTGTGGTATAAATTAAGTGTGTTCTAGTAAAACTAAAAGTTATTTTATTTTTTGTATATTTGAGGCCGTTAAAAAAGAAAACAGTATTATGAAAAAACTCACTCATTATCTAGTAATAGTTGTTGCTGTGGCTTTAATTAGCACATCAGCAAGTGCACAGGAAATAAAGGAAAATAGAGCAAGTAAGCAATTAACAAAAGGTGTAAATCTTGCTCCAAAATTGCAAAAAGCAACTCCAGTTTCTGTTGTTCAAACTCAAAATAGTAATGCGGTTGGAGTTACAAAACCACCAAAAGAAACGAAACCTATCAAAGTTTCAAAACACAGTAATAACAAAGCTAAGCGAGATGATGAATAGAATTTTACTACTACTTTTTGCTTCTCTTTTTTCTGTAAACTCATTTTCGCAATGTGCTACTAATGAGGTGCAAATTACTATCAATATTACCACTGATAATTATCCTTCAGAAACTTCTTGGCAACTCATTGATCAAAATGGAGGAGGGTGGTTTATAAGTCCTGGGGCTTTAACTTTAAGTGGTACAACTTATACTTATTCTTATTGTGTGCCAGATACTAATTGTTACACTTTTACAATTTCCGATACTTATGGAGATGGAATTTGTTGTAGTTGGGGAAGTGGTTCTTACTCAGTGTTAGCTGATGGAGTAACAGTAGCAAGTGGTGGTTCTTTTACTTTTTCGGAAGCCACCTCTAATATTGGCGGTTGTTTGTCTCCTCCCACTAGTTGTTTAGCAAATGAAATTGAAATTTTTATTAGCATAACTACTGATAATTATCCTTCAGAAACTTCTTGGGATTTAGTAGATCAAAATGGTGCGGGATGGTATATTCTTGCAGGAGATTTAACACAAGCAAATACTACTTATACTTGGAGTATTTGCGTGCCAGATACCAATTGTTATTCCTTTACAGTTTACGATTCTTTTGGAGATGGGCTTTGCTGTAGTTGGGGTAGTGGCTCTTATTACGCAAATTATAATGGGGTTCAAGTAGCTAGTGGAGCTGCTTTTGCGAGTTCGGAAACAACATCTAATATTGGATATTGCTCTCCTCCTGTGATTTGTAATACCGGAGAGGTGGAAATTGTAATTACTGTAAATACCGATAACTATCCAACTGAAACTTCCTGGTTTTTGATGGATCAATTTGGTGGCGGTTGGACTAATGTTCCGCTTACTACCTCTAATGCAAACCAAACTGTAACTTGGAGTATTTGCGTGCCAGATACCAATTGTTATACTTTTACTATTTTAGATTCTTATGGTGATGGACTTTGCTGTTTGTGGGGAAGCGGAAGTTACTCAGTAACTTATAATGGGACAAATGTAGCCAGTGGAGCATCCTTTACTTTTGCAGAAGAAAACTGTAGTATAGGAAGTTGCTCGCCTCAATGCCAAATTACCATTCCTCCTACTGCAATTTCGGAAGGGGAGAGTTGTGGTACAGATGCAAATAATGGTTGTGATGATAATTGGGCTATTTCCAATTTTACTATTACTGGCGTTACGGATGATTGGAGTTGGGGATATCTTACTCTATGGGGAGTTCCAATTGGAGAATGGGACCCTGACCTGTATATGTATATGACAGAAAATAATAGCTTTTATTATTATTCCGATTATTATTTGGATACTTGGTATCCTAATTCTTTCTCTATGTTTGCTAATGGAGCAACTTCAACTCCTTTGGATATAAAAACTACTCCAATTTTCACAACTCCTTGGGTTACAGGTCAAACTTTTAATTATACATTTAGTGTATATGATGATGATGATGCAGCATTTAGTTTGCTAGGAAATGATGATTATATTGGGAATTACACCCTACCAACTTCATTTACTGCTGGAACTTTTTCTATTACAACTTCTGGTGGTCCTGATGGAAATGCATATGTAGATTATACGGTTATTCCTCCTGTTTCTAATTATACGCCACTTACTAATAACACAATTGTAAATGGTAATTTTTGGGCTACAGACAATATAAAAGATACCGATTGGTATGAATTTGTTTTGAATGATAGTTCTAATTTTAGTTTAAGTTCTATTGCTGAAGTGCCATATCAACTTATGCTTTTTGATGCAGCTGCTGGATGTGATAATAAATTAGTTATTGATTCTGCTTTTGCAATGCAATGCGATAGTATAAATATACAGCAAACTCTTCCTCCAGGAACTTATTGGCTTATGGTAATGCCATCTGCTTATTCTTGTGTTTCTTGTGCTGCTGCAGCTGATTACTTATTAGATGTTAGCTGGACTATTGTTACTCCTCCTTGTGCTATTGCTTCTTCATTTACTAGCAATTTGGTAAGTTGCACAAATGCTAATAGTGGAAGTATTGATGTAACGGTTATTGGTGGTGTGGCTCCTTTTTCTTATAGTTGGAGCAATGGTGCAACTACTGAGGATATTAGCGGACTTGCAGCTGGAACTTACACCTTAAATATAACAGATAATTTTGGTTGTCCTTCTTCTGTTTCTGTAACGCTTACCACTCCAGATAATCCTACAATTTCTGTTAGTTCTCAAGATGTACAATGCAATGGAGCAAATGATGGAAGTATTGATATTACTGTAAATGGAGGATTACCATCTTACTCTTATAGTTGGAGTACTGGTGCAACTACTGAAGATTTAAATAATTTATCTTCAGGTGTGTATTCCCTAACAGTTACTGATTCTTTAGGTTGTACTTCTACTTCATCAGCTATTATTAATGATAATACTATTCCTATTACCCTTTCTTTTATTACTACTGATGAAAGCGTACCTGGAGCAAATGATGGTACTGTTGATTTAACGGTTAGTGGAGGGGTTAGCCCATATGTTTATATGTGGAGTATAGGCATATTTACAGAAGATTTATCCAATCTTTCTGCAGGAATATATTATGTAGCTGTTTTAGATTCTAATGGTTGTATAATTACTGATAGTGTTATAGTTAGCACTAATACTACTACTATTGATGTAGGAATTATTGATATTATTTCACCAACATCTGGTTGTTTATTAGATTCTAATGAAAGTGTAACGGTAGCAATAAAGAATTTTTTAGTAACTCCTGCCTCTAATTTTGATGTAGTTTTTGAGTTTGCTGGAAATACTTATACAGAAACGGTAACTTCCACTCTATCTACCTACCAAGTGCTGAATTATACTTTTACTCCTACTATTGATTTGTCCAATGCTGGGGTTTATCCTTTAAGTGTTTACACTTCTTCTATTAATGATATTGATAATTCTAATGACTCTGCATATGTAGATATACATAATTACGATCATGATTTTTATTCGGCTGATTATTCTATGAGTTTTGAGCCCTTTGAGGATGTCTCTGGGTGGTACATGGAAGATGTAAACATGGATAATGTTAGTTGGAATATAGGTCCTGGTATTGGTGTAAATTATAGTAATGGGGCTTTTTATAATTATAATTTTGATGGCGTTACTCCAGCAGATGATTGGATTCTTTCCCAGTGCTTTGTATTAGATGCAAATGTAAATTATGATATTAGTTTCAAGCATAGAGTTGCTAGTATAGTATTTCCTGAGGATATGACTGTAATGATTGGTTCTGGGCAAACGGGATCTGGGCAAAGCGATACACTTATAAGTATGCAAAATATGATAAACACTAATTTTGATTCTACTGGCGTAACTTTTTCTGTTCCGGCTAATGGTATTTATTATATAGGTTGGCATGCCGAGAGTAACCCTAATATGTGGCGAATAGATTTAGATGATATTAATTTAGGGGTCTCTGCTAACACAGCTGTACTTGGCTGTATGGATAGTACTGCCTCTAACTATAATCCGCTTGCTACTATTGATGATGGTTCTTGTCAAATATGCTTATGGGGTTGTATGGATACTACTTCTTTAAATTACGATTCTTTGGCTACTTGTGCCGATAGTTCTTGTATTCCTATTATTTATGGCTGTATGGATTCTACTGCTCTTAATTATTATTCAGCAGCTACTGTGGATGATAATTCGTGCATCTATATAATGAGTGGTTGTATGGATACATCTGCTATTAACTACAATCCTTTTGCTTTGATTGATGATAGTTCTTGTGTATATTGTATTTATGGTTGTACGGATACTTCTGCAGCTAATTTTGATTCTTTGGCCACTTGTGATGACGGAACATGTATTATTACAAATTACTATGGTTGCATGGATTCTTCTGCAATAAACTATAATCCAATTGCTAATGTTGATAATGGTTCATGCACTTATTGTATTTATGGTTGTACAGATTCAACTGCAACCAATTTTGATAGTACAGCAACTTGTGATGACGGAACATGTACTTATTCTACTGCTTGTACTAATCCAAAGCCAACAGGATTATACGCTTATGATATTACCGATACTAGAGCTAAAATTCATTGGGATAATATGAATTCAGCTGATTGTATGGTTTGGAAGTACTTTGTAAGATATAGGGAAGTTGGAACAGTTACATGGATTACCAAATCGGCTGGTGTAGGAAATGGACTTTGTAATTTTGGCTTAAATACCCAAGATAAGTTATTGCTTAATTTAACTTCAAGTACTACTTATGAGTTCAAAATAAAAGCGTTCTACTGTGGTGGAACAAGTTCAAATTATTCAATTATTTCTAATTTTACAACTTCTGATCTATGTCCTGATATAATTAATTTGTCGGCACAAACATTTAATACTAATCATACTAAAGTAGAGTTTTCTTGGGATACTACAGGGGTTTATGTATTTGCTAGAATAACCTTACGAATAGATACTGCAGGGGCATCTTGGCAAACTGTAGGTGGTTTTGGTACTTATTTTCCAACCTTTGTACAAAACAAATTTGGCTTAACTCCAGGGCAATCCTATAGGGCAATGGGTAGATCCTTTTGCGATTCCCTACTTACTTCTTATCGTTCTTGGTGGACAAGCCCAATTTTCTGGACTCAACCCGGTACTTTAATAAGATTGCAGAACGAAAATAATTTTTTCTCTAACCTTGAGGTTTATCCTAATCCATCAAGAGATATTTTTAATATTGCTTTCGAACTAGAGAAAAAACAAAACATAGAAATACGAATAGTAAATCTATTAGGGGAAGAAGTATTTATTGAGAAGAAAGATGACTTTATAGGAGCATTTGCTAAGCAAATCAATCTTAGCAAACACCCAAAAGCAGTGTACTTTTTGGAGGTGGTAACTGAGCAAGGAATTGTCAATAAAAAAATAGTACTTAACTAATTTTTTTATTGGAAACAAAGCAAAAAGCTTTCCGTATGATAAAGAGTGCAGAAATAAACGAAAAAAAGTTAAAAATATTTTGCTGTGTAAAAAAAAGATTGTAAATTTACACTCCAATTTTTACGACTTTATAACAAAAAAACAAGTAAATATCAGATTACGACTGATGAAAAAACCTTTACAATATTGTACATACTCTTGGTGCAGAAATGCGTCAAATATTCTTTTTGGTAAATCAGCCACTTTGTCCCAGCTTAGTGGCTTTTTACATATAATTAACCTTTTTTTATTAACTAAAACATGTATTATGGAAAACAAGTTTAGTAAAATGATGTTCTCTCTTGTTGCGGCTTTGATGCTTTTTGTATCTACTGCTTCAGCAACATGGGTGAATGTCCAAGTAACAGGTGGTTCTTGGGCTTACGAAATCAGTTGGTCATTAAGTGACGCAACAACTGGTGCCGTTATGGCTTCAACTACTGCTGGTTACTATTCGTTAAATGGTGTTCCTGTTGACTATTGGGTAAATACTCCTGATGGCTGTTACAACATGGAGTTGTATGACTCTTGGGGTGATGGTTGGAATGGTGGTACTTACCAAATTGTAGATTCAGCTGGAACAGTGTATTCGTCAGGTGGTCTCTTGACTGGATTGTATGGTGTTGATAATGTAAGTATCAATGCTACTTGTACATCTGGTTGTACCGACACACTTGCGAACAATTACGATCCACTAGCATCTTTTGATGACGGATCATGTACTTATGGTTGTGCGGGTAACGCATTAACTTTAAATATGACTGACTCTTATGGTGATGGTTGGAACGGAAACACATGGAATATGTATGACTTATCTGGAAATGTGGTTGCTACTGCAACTCTTCTTTCAGGATCAGCTGGAACAGAAAATTTCTGTATCCCTGATGGTTGTTATACTTATGACTGTGATTATGGGTCATGGCAATCAGAAGTTGGTTGGACATTAACAGACACTGCAGGTCTTGTAGTTGCTTCTGGAGGTGCTCCTGTAACTGGTAACCTTAACCTTAACTCTACATGTCCTGCTGGTTGTACGGATATGTTTGCATCAAATTATGACCAAACGGCTGTATTTGATGATGGATCTTGCCTGTATCCAGGTTGTTTAGATCCTCTTGCGACTAACTATTGTGCTACATGTAATGTAAACGATAGTTTGTCTTGTATCTATCCTGTGTGTAATGCACTAGATTTCTCTGATGACTTTGAAGCTGCTAACCTTACTGGGAATGGTTGGACTACAACTTCAGGAGCGCAAGCTTCTGTTGCATTAACTTCTGTTAACGCAATTGTTGATACAGTTTCTTTAGAGTTCACTGGAGGAAGTTTTACTGGATGGAACTCTCCTTATAGTACGGAAGCTGATGCATTTGGAAACTCTCCAGATCATATTTCTTCTGCTACTATATGTATTGACATGACTGGCTCGCAAACAACTGTTAACATGACATTTGATGCGGAGTTAGTTTATGGTTTCACTGAAACTTATGTGTGGATGAGAGTTGCTGTAAACGGAACAGTTGTTCCTGATGTAGCTGGAAACACTGCATATAATGGTGCTGCTACAGGTACAAATAATTATACTTACGATTTATCTGCTTTTGCAGGACAATCTCAAGTGTATATTACTTTTGAAGCAGCTTGTAAGTATGATGTTGTAAACCAAGCAACTTTATTTGATGCAGTAAGAGTGGATAACATTAATGTATTTAATGTATTCCCATGTACTTTCTATGCAGCTTCTGCTACTGGTACGGATGCATCTTGTAATGCTGGTGCTGATGGTACGGCTACTGCAACTGTAAGTTCTCCTAACGCTACTTCTGATTCTTATTTATGGTCAGATGGACAAACTACTGCTACTGCAACTGGTTTAGCTGCTGGTACTTACACTTGTACTACTACTGATGCTATAAATGGTTGTACTGCTACTGCATCAGTTACTATTGGTGAGCCATCTGCACTTGTTGCAACTGGTGTTATTTTAAATGCTACATCTCCAATTGCTAATGATGGTGCTGTTGACTTAACTGTTGGCGGAGGAACTCCTTGTTTCTCTGGTGCTAATACAGTTTCTGGTGCTGCTCCTAACAATAGTTATGGTGGTAATGCATTTGATGTATACGCTTCTGCTGATTTGGGTATTTCTTCTTTAGATTTATTCTGCCAGCCAGGTATTGGTACTATTGATGTTTATTACAGAAGTGGTTCTGCTCAAGGTAATGAGCTTTCTGCTGCAGGATGGACTCTTGCTGCTACTCAGCAAAATCTATCTAACATTGCAGGATTGGTAAATGTACCAGTTTCTATCTCAGCTAATGCTGGTGATACTATTGGACTTTATGTAATCTGCTCTGATGGTATGCAATATACTTCTGGTAATGCTCCGGCATATACTACTGTTATTGCTTCTGATGCAAACCTTGCTATCTCTAATGGAGTTGGTTTAGGTACTTACTTAGCTTTTAGTGGTTCTCTTTTCGGACCTCCAAATGGTGCTAGAGACTTTGCTGGTAATGTAAATTACGGTACAGCTTCTTACACTTATGCTTGGAATACGGGTGCTACTACTCAAGATGTTTCTGGTTTAGGAATGGGTCCTGTTTCTTGTACAATTACTGACTGTAATGGTTGTACTGCTACTTGGAGTGGATTTATTCAAGTTATTGTAGTACCTGGTTGTACAGATACTTTAGCTTCTAATTATAATCCTGCTGCTAACCAAGATGACGGAAGTTGTACTTATCCTGGTTGTACGGATTCTTTAGCTACTAACTTTGATCCTTCTTCTAATTTAGATGACGGTTCTTGTGTATATCCTTGTTCTTATTATGGATTTGATGATGAAATCACTATTACTTATACTACTGATTTCTGGGCAGATGAAACTTCTTGGCAAATTATGAATGCTAATGGAGATACAGTTGCTACATCAGTTCCTTATGCTACGGGTTATGCTACTTATGTTACTACTGCTTGTGTGATGAACGGTTGTTTCACAATCGAGATGCAAGACAGCTATGGTGACGGCTGGTTCTATGGCTCTGGTTCTATAATGATTACTACTTCTAATGGTGATACTGCAATTGCAGCTGCAACTGTTAATACTGGTACTTCTGCAAATGCAATATTTGGAGTTAACTCTACTTGTATTGTGGGTTGTATGGATCCTATTGCTACTAACTTTGATCCTGCTGCTACTATCATGGATAGCACTGCTTGTATCTACTGTGCTGATAACATGCTTACATTAAATATGTATGATTCTTTTGGTGATGGTTGGAATGGTAACTCTTTTATGATGCAAGACATCATTTTAGGTTCTACTGTTGCTGCTGCTACATTAACTGGAGGTTCTTTTGGTTCTTCTACTTTCTGTATCCCTGATGGATGTTATTCTGTTACTTGTGACTTTGGTTCATGGCAATCAGAAGTTTCTTGGGATTTAGTTGATGCTTCTGGTGCAATTATATTGTCTGGTGGTGCTCCTTATTCAGGAACCCTTACTTTAGGTGCTGCTGTTTGTGTTATTGGTTGTATGGATTCTACGGCATGTAATTATGATCC
Source organism: uncultured Weeksellaceae bacterium (assembly GCA_964452095.1). Classification (GTDB taxonomy): domain Bacteria; phylum Bacteroidota; class Bacteroidia; order Flavobacteriales; family BACL11; genus DUAL01. The sequence goes on along the minus strand of CAYVKX010000006.1, from coordinate 4,051 downwards.
TTCTTCTAATTTAGATGACGGTTCTTGTGACTTCTCATGTTATGGATGTACAGACCCATTAGCTATAAACTATGATGCTTCAAATACTATAGATGATGGTTCATGTTACTACTGTGCTTTATCAGCTTCAACTTCGGTTGTTGATGAGACTGCTGCAGGTGCAAGTGACGGAGCTATTGACTTAACAGTTTCTGGAACTTACTGCGTAACTACTACAGATTTATTTGTATCAGTTGCAGGTGGTAATGGTCAATCAGGAAATGCGTTTAACTTAATCAATACTTCTGGTAGTGATTTATATATTGACGGATTCTCTCAAGGACCAGGTTCAGGTAATGCTACTGTAGTTGTTGATATGGAAGTATTCTGTGCTTATGATGACTATACTAATGGAACTCCAACATGGACTTCAGTTGCTACAGCTGCTGGTGTTCAATTAACTGCTGGAGCAACTACAGGATATGTTCAAATTCCTGGTGGTGTAACTATTCCAGCTGGTGGAACTTATGGTTTCTGGGTTGGTTGTTCATCTGGTTCAACTGTTCAGTATACTAATGGTACAGGAACTCCTGGCTCTAGTGCTTGGGCTTCTGATGCTAATGTAACTATTACAGAAGGACATGGAGGAACTTATCCAACAGGATTGAACTTCTCTCCAAGAAACTGGAATGGTACTGTTCACTATGGAGATCCTAATGCAAACGTTTATTCTTTTGCTTGGAGTACAGGAGATACTACTGAAGATCTTTCAAATGTAACTTCTGGTACATATACTGTATCTATTACAGACTGCATGGGTTGTGTAACTTCTGCATCTGCAACAGTTACTGTAAATATGGTTCCTGGTTGTACAGATCCTTTAGCATTTAACTATAACCCATTAGCTAACTTTGATGATGGTTCTTGTATACCAGTTGTAAACGGATGTACTGATACAGCTGCTGCTAATTATGACGCTACAGCTAATACTGATGATGGTTCATGTCATTACTGCTTCGGCTCAAATAGTGTAACTATTGAGTGTGGTGGTGGTTCTTGGCAATCAGAAGTTGGATGGAGTTTATTAGATGCTGCTGGTACAACTGTACTTAGTGGTGGTGCTCCATTTAACTTAGATACTTGTTTAGCGGATGGTTGTTATACTTTAGATATGACTGATTCTTATGGTGATGGATGGAACGGAAATGTGTTCTCTATTACTGAAGCAATCTCAGGTGTATCTACTACAGCTACTTTAGCTTCTGGAACATTTGGTAATGCTAACTTAACTAGTGCTGCTCTTGGATGTTACCTGTACGGATGTACTGATCCATTAGCAACTAACTATGATCCTTCAGCTAATACTGATGATGGTTCTTGTACTTACCCTGCTTGTTATGCTGTTGGGCCAGCTGTTGGCGGCTCTTGCTTTGACGAGACTTGGGAAGCAGGAAGCTTAACAGCTCAAGATTGGCTTATAAGTGCTCCAGGAATTACTCCTGTAGGGTATCAAGGATCTTACTCTATGTTAGATACAGTTACTCCTATTACAGGTGCTGGATCTTTCTATGCAACAGGTGGAGATGGTTATTCTGGTTGGACTCAGTATTCAACAGAAGCGCAAGCTTTTGCAAATACTTCACACGTACAATCAGCTTCAGTATGTATTGATTTAACTGGTGTTACAGCAACAGCTGTAATGTTAGATTTTGATTATATTACTGCATCTTACTTTACAAATGCTGCTCCTGGTTTTTCAGGAAGTGCTTATTCAACATTGAGAGTTTCTGTTGATAGTACTGTTCTTTCTGATATAAATGGAGTATCATGGCATGGGGAAGAAGTTCTTACGCATCTACAATATGATTTATCTGCTTATATAGGTCAATCAGTTGGTTTAACGATTGAAACAGCTTGTAAGTACAATTCAAACTACAGCAGCGGTTTATATGCTGATGAGGTTTGGATTGATAACATTGCTGTTTGTGCAGCTGCTGCAATCGTTTACGGTTGTAACGATCCATTAGCAACTAATTATGATCCAAATGCTACTAATAATGATGGTTCTTGTATCTACCCTTGTTTTGTAGCTCCTTACACAACTTCGTATGAAGATGGTATTGCTCAGTCTGGTTTAACTCCAGAAGATTGGACAAATAATTCAGATGACAATGCTAATGGTAATGCTAATTACGGCAACTGGCTTCATGATGCTGCTGGTACAGGTTCTTCTTATACTGGTCCTAACTACTCTACCAACTTTGGTGGTGTTGGTTATGCCATGGACGGATCTTACTATATGTATGTTGAAACTTCTGGTAACTACAATAACGATGTAAGTATGACTTCACATTGTTTTGATATTAGTGCAATGGCCGCTCCTGAATTTAGATTCTGGGCGAGCATGTATGATGGTTCTACTGTTACTGCTTCAGGTTTGGGTGGTACGTATGCTCCATCTATGGGTAATCTTATTGTTTATCTATCAGGTGATGGTGGAGCAACTTGGGATTCATCTCATGCACTTATAGGAAACCAAGGTTCTGAATGGGTACAGTCGACTGTTGACCTTTCAGCTTATTCTGCAAGCGGTGTTACAATTAAGCTTACAGCAATTACTGGTACAACTTTCAGATCTGATATCTGTGTTGACCTAGCTGAAATCGTTGATGGTGCTGCTGTATATGGTTGTACTGATACTGCTGCTACTAACTATGACCCATTAGCAACTATTGATGATGGAAGTTGTACTTATGATTGTGCGTATTACGGATTCCCTAATACTTTCACATTAATGATGTACGATTCTTTTGGTGATGGTTGGAACGGAGGTTCTGTAACAATTGGAGGTACTACTTATACTTTAGGTAGTGGTTACTTTGGTTCAGAAACTTTCTGTGGCGACATCTCTATCTGTGATACTGTAACTTATGTTGCAGGTTCATGGTCTTATGAGAACTCTTGGGAGATACTTGATGCTTCAGGTGCTGTTATCGCTTCTGGTGGCAACAACTCTGGAATGTATGGAGCTTGTACTATCTTAGGATGTACAGATTCTACTGCAATCAACTTTGACCCAACAGCTACTCAAGATGATGGCTCTTGTCAGTTCTGTACAGGTACTTACGCTAACATTTCTGTTGGTGGAGGTTCTTGGACTACAGAAGTTTCTTGGGATCTATTAGATGGTTCTGGTGCTATTATCCTTTCGGGTGGTGCTCCATTCTCATTAGATACTTGTTTAGCTGATGATTGTTATACAGTTAATATGTACGATTCATGGGGTGATGGTTGGAATGGTTCTACATTTGATGTTTCAGATGCTGGTACTATTATAGCTACTGGTGGATTATTAGCTGGTTCTTCTGGTTCATTCTCATTCTCTACTGGTGCAGCTTCATGTCCAGTTTACGGATGTACTGATCCATTAGCTTCTAACTTTGATTCATTAGCTACTGTGGATGATAGTTCTTGTGTATATCCATGTACTGATAATGTTGTTGCCTTTACTGGTTACGATTCTTGGGGTGATGGATGGAACGGAGGTACTTACTCTATTACTGATGCAAACGGTGTTGTTGTTGCTTCAGGTGGATTAGGATTTTTCTCTTCATTCTCTGATACATTATGTTTAGCTGATGGTTGTTATGATGTAACTGTAGGTGGTGGATGGTATGATTATGAAATCTCATTTGATTTCGGTTCATTAGTTGGTGCTGCTGCTGGTACTTACACGAATGTCTCTGTTGGAGGTGTTGTGTGTGGTACTTTAGGTTGTACAGATTCAACTGCTACAAACTATGATCCTGCTGCAACTATAGATGATGGTTCTTGTACTTATTGTGTATATGGTTGTATGGATAGTACTCAGTTTAACTATAACCCATTAGCTACATGTCCGGATCCTAACGATCCTTGTGTACCTATTTTGTTTGGTTGTACGGATAGTACTGCACTGAACTATTGGTCTGCAGCAAATGTAGATAATGGAACATGTGTTTACACACCTGGTTGTACTGATTCATTAGCATGTAACTATGATTCAGCAGCTACTTGTGATGATGGCTCTTGT
>CAYVKX010000005.1:0-37745 GCA_964452095.1 uncultured Weeksellaceae bacterium | reverse complement strand
TTAAAAGTTCGAATAGAATCGATTTTAGTTAAGAAGTGAAAACAATAATAATAATGTTGATAAACAATGTTAATAAAGGAGAAAGTGTAGTACTGAAAGCTTGCATTTCTCTTAATCTTTGATGATATTGATTGTCATGAAATACTCTTTATTAGCTTTGGTAATAGAGTATTCATAATTAATCCTTATACCATTTCTGAATTCAACTATTCTGTTAGATTTTAATTCCTTTCATCCATATTATTTCTGATGAAAGCACAAAATTATCAATAAACTCTCTATATAAAATTAAAATTTATAATCTTAATTAAAATTCATTATTGAAATGCTTCCAGTCGTGAAGTACAAACAAAATAGCTCTTTCTACAAACCAGGAAGGTTCAACATCTCAACGAACAAAATCCTTTTGATTCTTAAATATGGAATGAGGTACATATTCTATGGGCTTTATCTCATGGCGAATGGATTGATTCTAGGGTCTTTCTACACTGCAGTTTACGACCTTGGATTTATTTATTACTAGGCCTTAGGCAGGAGATTAGCTATAGGATTTATTATATTATTATTATGATTTCTGTTTATGATTGAGTTCTCTTATAACATGGCTTGCTTTGTTGATTCAGGTTCTCCTTTGGATTTTTAGAGCCAGATATTAACTAAAGCTGAGTTGAAGGATATAAAGGATTAACCCTGTAAGGTTAAGAAAATCCAAATCTAAGATCTTGAAAACGATGATCAAAACATTGAGTAGAGAAATTTAATATAAAGCAAAGAAGCTGACTACATTTACATAGATAAGTATACTTAAAATGGAGTTTGTGGGCAATGTCTTTGCAGAAAACCGGAGCGTACACATCATTGTTCAGCTTGCAATCGATGTGTGCTTAAGATGGATCATCACTGTCCTTGGATTGGCCAATGCGTGGGCCATAACAATCACCGTTATTTCATCCAATTCATCTTCTACATCCTCCTTGGGAGTTTCATCTTCGTTATCTCTTATGCTTTCGCATATTACAACAAAAAATTTGAAGGTGTCTTTAAGCAGGGAAATGATACTTTTAAATATTTCAGGATACTGGTTCTTAGCACAAATATAGTGTTTATCTTGTTTGCAGGTGGACATACCTATCTAATGCTGACGGGACGTACCGCTATTGAGTGCCTATCCTAATAGGGCAGTAAATCCAAAAAACAAAAATAAAATCCATATTACCCTCCAAAACGAATTGATTTTGCCTATAGCTCAATTCGCATGAATCTATATGTAGTATTCGGCACAAAGAGTTTCCTAAAAGCCTTATTGCCTTCGATCAGACCTCTTCCAACCGATGGAACTAAATGGAATATAGACAAAAATGTATTATGATAATTGTTCTATTAAAACATATTGAATTTAAATTTGAATCTGAACACATTATAAATTAATTTAAATTCAATATCTGTTTTAAACATGGTTTTATTTATCAGATTAAAGGTATATAAATTACTAATTGTTGTTTCGTGCTCCTGATATATCTGTCCTTTTGCTCTTAAAATTGTTGTTTCAATAGGACTTCTACTAAACATAAAATAAGTGAATAAAGATATAAGTAAAAGTAACACAAAAGTATATGCCTTTACTCTAGTTGTAAAAATCTTTGTTTCACCAGAATCAATCGCTTCTTCTGATGTATATCTAATTAGTCCTTTAGGAAGTTCTACTTTTTCCATAACGGAATCACAAACATCAATACATGCAGTACAATTTACACATTCTAATTGAGTACCATTTCTGATATCAATTCCTGTAGGGCAAACGTCAACACACTGATGACAATCCACACAATCACCAAGAGTTCGTGCTTTTTCCTTTTTATTTATTTTTCCTCTTTTCTCTCCTCTTATATAGTCATAAGCCACAACTATAGTGCTTTTCAACATCATCACTCCTTGTAACCTACCATAAGGACAAGCAATAATACACACCTGCTCTCTAAACCAAGCAAATACCCAATAAAATATTGATGTAAAAATCAATATTGACACCAACCCTTGCACATGATTTCCAGGGTCATCAGTAATTATTTCAATGAGTTGATCGCTACCAATAATATATGCCAAAAATGTATTTGCAATTAAGAATGAAATTGCATAAAAAACCACAAGCTTAAATCCTTTCTTCCTTATTTTTTCTGCATTCCATTTTTGTTCATTTAACTTTTTTTGTTGTCTTGCATCCCCCTCAATCCAATATTCTATTTTTCGGAAAACCATTTCCATAAAAATAGTTTGAGGACAAACCCAACCTGTAAGAATCTGACTTGTTTTGCTTTTTATCATCATCACTTAACATTTGCAAATTGATGTTTGGTTCGTAACCAATAGTAGCCATTATTTCAACTATATCACTAAGGTTTACTTCCTTAGTTTTATAAGTGATTTTTACTTCTTTTTTTACAAAGTTTACCTGAGAAGAAATAACTCCTTTTTTAAGCTTTTCTAACTGCTCTAAAAGCCAAATACACGAACTACAATGAATGCTAGGAACAAAAAACTGAACAACCGCAACTCCATCATCATTAAAAGTTAAAACATTTTGTAAAACTTCTTCTGAGTCAAGAAATGAAAACTTTCCTGAAAACTGCTTATTTGGAGTTATTCCTGGCTTGTTTTCTATATTGTAATAATCAAAAAGTTGATTGTCTCCTAAAATTTCGTAAACTGTTTTACAACCATCACAACAAAAATACTTATCCTCAATCTTTATAGTATCTGTTTTACAAAGATCATTACAATGATCGCAATTTATATTATTAGTTGTGGACATTTTGCAAAAATACGAGAATAAATTTTAGTTTTTATGATGTAGCTCATAAACAAAAAAACCTTCATATTACTATGAAGGTTTAACTTTTGTGCGGATGAAGGGAGTCGAACCCCCACGCCTTGCGGCACCAGATCCTAAATCTGGCATGTCTACCAATTCCATCACACCCGCTTAAAAGGACGGCAAATATATTATTTTTTAACATTTTATCACAAATGCTTTATATAAGATTTTTATTCTATCAATTTATCTATTTTTGTTTTTTAATCATAAAAATAAATAAAAAAATGAGTTTATCAGTAAAAGGAAAAATCAGTAGTAAATTAAGTGTAGAAAACGGAACATCTAAAGCAGGAAAAGAGTGGAAAAAACAATCTTTCCTTGTTGATACAGGGGCACAATACAACCCAGAAATTTGCTTCCAACTTTTAGGAGAAGATAAAATAGCTATGCTGGATCATTATAATGTGGGCGACCAAGTGGAAGTTTCTTTCAATTTATCATCAAGAGAGTGGAACGGAAGGTATTTTCATAATATAGATGCTTGGAAAATTGAGAAAATGGGAGATGAAAATACAAGCTCAGAAGAAATGCCAGAGCCACAAGTTTTTGATGCTCCAGCATCAGCAGAAGAGGACTTGCCATTCTAAGAATGTCATTCGCTAAAAGATTTGAAAAGGTTTTAAAAAGTATTTTACCAGCACCTTTTACCATAGCGGTAATACTTACCATTTTCACCTTTATTTTAGCATTATTTATAACAGAGCCAAAAGCTGAAGGATTACATATTCTTCAGCTTTTGCAGTTTTGGGAGCAAGGAATTTGGCAGTCGCCACTTTTAGTTTTTGCTATGCAGATGATGTTGATGCTTGTACTCGGACACGCATTAGCACTAAGTAAACCCATAGAAAACCTAATTGCAAAAGGGACAAAATACTGCAATAACACAGCAAATGCTGCTGCGATTATTACATTCTTTACTTTGATAGTTGCACTTTTCAATTGGGGATTAGGATTAATATTTGGTGCCATATTTGCACGAAAAGTTGGCGAACAAGCAAGCAAAAAAGGAATTCGATTGAACTACCCACTTATTGGGGCAGCTGGTTATTCTGGACTTATGGTGTGGCATGGAGGAATCTCTGGCTCTGCACCCATAAAAATTGCAGAAGAAAGTCATTTTTTAGCAGATAAAATTGGAGTTATTTCCCAATCAGCAACAGTCTTTTCAACTATGAATATTAGCATCAGTATTGTTTTGCTAATTGCACTTCCTCTATTAATGTATTATGTAGGAAAGCTAAATAATGGAGCAATTATTCATTTAGAATCAGGAAAGAATGAAGCAAAAGAAAATATAAATGGAGCTGAAAAATTAGATCACTCTACTCTACTTGCTTATTTATTTGGAGGAATTATTTTATTATATGCTTTTTACAAAGCATTTATTTTGCCAGATATTGTTAGCTTAAAAGTAATCAACCCCAACTACATCAATTTGGTGCTGTTAGGATTGGCAATTGTGATGCATAAAAGTTTCTTTAATTTTTTGAAAGCAATTGATAGTGCCATTTCAGGAGCATCTGGAATTTTAATACAATTCCCTCTTTATTTTGGAATTATGGGAATTATGAACCACTCAGGAATGGTGCAAATTATGTCTGACTTTTTTGTAAGTATTTCTAATGAAACTACCTTCCCAATTTTTACATTTATAAGTGCAGGTTTAGTAAACATATTTGTACCCAGTGGTGGCGGACAATGGGCAGTGCAAGGACCAATAATTGTTGATGCTGCAACTCAACTTGGCGTAAGCATCCCAAAAAGCGTAATGGCGCTTGCTTATGGCGATCAACTTACCAATATGCTACAACCTTTTTGGGCTTTACCCTTACTAGGAATTACAGGATTAAAAGCAAAAGAAATACTGCCTTATACCCTAATTTTACTTCTTGCTGGAATTGTAATTTTTATTGGAGGGTTGTTGGCTTTTTAACCCTGTACCACACGATACAATCGTGTGGGAGCTGGAGCTGGAAGTGCTAATATGGAAGCTGTACCTTCTTTTAATGCAACTGCATCAGAAGAAGATAACTTGCCATTCTAGAAAATAGAAAAACATATTTTCAGAATAGAAATTTCTTAATTACTTTCTGCCCATTTAATAAAACTATTAATATCATTCATAACACCTTTTTCAACAACACCTGTAGCACCATCCAAATACTGAAACAAAGTATACTTTTGACCACTTACCCAAAAATGAACATATGACTTGTAATAGTTCTTATTTCTTTTTATTTTCTCAATAGAAAAATAGAAATCATCAGATAAAGTATAATCAAAATGAATTGTATTACTAATATCAATAACTCTATTATCTTCTTTTGCTAGCTCTAATAATTGATTATACTTTGTAAGAATTTCCTTGCACTCAGCAATTGTTAAAATTTTATAATAATGTGTTACTCCAAAAGGTGTAATATAACCATCATCTTCTAAAAAACTTTTCCGAACCATTCCTTTTTTATCTAATGCAAATACTAATCCTGCTTCATTATTATACTTATATCCTACAAGCTCTATATATCCACCTCCTTTTCCTTTTTTACCTTTAATCGGTTGCTGCTTTATTAGATATATTTGAATATCATTAAACCCACCCTTATAATGTTTCTGAATATTATTTTTTATATAACCCTCTGTATGTAGTCTTGTAGTTTTACAATTAGCAAAAAATAATACTAAGACAAACAAGTAATAGCTTTTTTTCATAATTTTTTAATTTAAGCAAACATAACACAATTTCTTTAAAATGACAAATTTGTCATTGTGAGGTTTTCAAGTATTTTGGAATTTGCCAAACGAAATGGCACAATTAACAGATACTGAATTATTAAAAGAAATTGCTTCTAAATTAAAGCAGTTGCGAAAAGAGAAAGGTATCACTCAAGAAACTTTCTATAATGACACTAACATTCATATTGCAAGAATTGAGAGAGGTAAAACAAATATTAGCATCAGTACACTTAATGCCATTTGCACTTATTTTGAAGTAAGTCTATCTGAGTTTTTTTCGCAATAAGAATTTGTAGATTTGGCTTTGCCGAACAAAAAGCGTTTCTCACATTCGTTCGAAAAGACAATTATTTTATTCAAAACTAGTGGCTAGTCACTTTTGACTAAAAACTAATCTCTATTTCTTCAAAGAAGTAGGATTTGCCATATCAGTAGTTATGTAGGCGTTTGGATTTATTTCTTCAATCATACTTAAAACCGATTTCAACTTTCTTCTCGGGATTACACATAAGTAAATTTTAACAGGCCCATCCTTCCCCTCTCCATCAATAACGGTAACTCCATGCCCGTTATCTCTTAAGGTTTCTGCAACAGAGGGAGAATTAGCAGGGCAAAAAACCCTCACTACTATATTCCCTACTCCAACTAAACGCTCAATATACGATCCTAAAATAGTTCCTGCTGCAAATCCTGCTGCATAGGCAGAAATCAAAATTGGGTCATCAACATCTTTAATAACTTGAGAGATAGCAACTATCCAAATTGCAGACTCAACCAGCCCAACAAGAGCAGCATAATAAGGTTTATTTTTACTTACTAAAAGCGCCCTAAATGTCCCTAAACTTTGGTCAGCTAACCTAAGTGAGAAAATAATAAGTGCAGAGAAAATTAACTCCATTTTTTTATTTTAATTTTTAACATCAAATGCATCACGCAAACCATTCCCTAAAAGCATAAAAGCCAATACCAAACTCATAATAGCTAAGCCAGGAATAATTGCCAAATAGGCTTTATCCATAATAATATAGGCGTAATGGTCTTTTATCATCCCACCCCAACTTGGCATAGGAGGTTGCGCCCCAATCCCTAGAAAAGAGAGCCCTGCTTCAATTAAAATTGCAGCCGCAAAATTAGCAGCAGAAATAACAATAACTGGTCCTATTACATTGGGTAAAATATGTTTGAAAATAATTCTAAAAGGTTTGTATGCTAATGCCTTTCCTGCTTCAACATATTCCAATTCTCTAATAGAAAGAACTTGTCCTCTTACAATTCTAGCAACTTCTACCCACATTGTAAGCCCAACTGCAACAAATACTTGCCAAAATCCTTTTCCTAAAGCTAGCGTAATTGCAATAACCATAAGCAAAGTTGGAATAGACCAAATTACATTTACAAACCACATAATTACATCATCAGTTCTCCCTCTAAAATACCCTGCAACAAGTCCAAAACTTATTCCAATAATTAGAGAAATAAGCACAGCAATAAATCCTACTGAAAGAGAAATTCTGATTCCCAATAAAATTCTACTGAGTAAATCCCTACCGTACTTATCTGTACCGAACCAAAAGGTTTGTTCTTTAATCTCATACTTACCTATGTAGGTTTTTTCAAGCTCAGAAGATAAAGGGAAATAGCTTAGCCCATCTATATAAGTTGTTACACTATACCATTCAATTGGAATTCTATTTACTGCTGATGGAGTGCCAAAAATCAAATTACTAATCATTGAAGTTTCTTCAATTCTTTCTTTTGGGATTTCTAAAAATAGAATTTTTGTTAATGGTTTTTTAGTTGCCAACTCTATATGCATTTCATTAGCATTTTTGGTACTATCAGGGCTGATTACAACTGCAAAAATTGCAACAAAAACACAGAAAACAATATACAGCAAAGCAGAAAAAGCCAATTTGTTTTGCTTCAACTTTTGCCAAGCTAATCTATTTAATGATTCTGTTTTCATGAATTAGATATGAGTACAAAGATATTAGTATTTAGTATAAATATTTTAACTTTTTCAGGAAGATGCTAAGTCTAAATCTAACATCTAAATACTTTTAATCTATTTTTTATGCGTTCTACCCTTCCATTCAAATGATTTTGTGAAAGATAAAACAACAATCAAAACTATATAAAAAGAATAAAAGATTTCAAAAGGAAGAATCCATTTTACTAAATCTGTTCGGTTGAAAAACTTTAAAGCTGGAAACAACAAAATTAAATCTATCAAAAATTTAACTCCATAAAACAATATGAACAAATTAAAATATTCCACATCAAAAAAGTGCATTGCAAATAAGAAAACAAAAGCCAAATTTGTAAAAAGCACTAGATAAGACGCATATATACTTGCTGTATCTTTATAACCGCTACTCTTTGCAGTCCACCTCTTCCTTTGATTAATAAAAGCTGATAAAGTTTGAACAGAATCTGTCATTACAATTGCACTTTTCTCTTTTGCAAATGTAATAGAGCTAGGGTATTTTGCTTTTACACTATGAAGTAAAAAAACATCATCACCACTAACAGCCTTGTCATTTGCAAAATTATTAACCTCTAAAAAAATATCTTTTCTGTAAGCCATATTAGCCCCATTACAAAAAATTGGGCTATTTGCTCCAATAGATCCAGCACCACTTCCTATTAAACTAGCAAATTCCAATGTTTGTAAACTTTGAAAAATTCCTTTTCTTTTATGATATGCAACAGGCCCAGAAACTAACTTTATCTGCTTATCAGAAAAATAGCTAACCATAGTTTTTCCCCAATTTGGAGTAAAACTACAATCAGCATCAGTTGCTATAATAATTTCTCCACTTGCAATATTTACAGCTTTGGAAATTGCATTTTTCTTTCCAAATTCATCTTCCATATTTATTACAAGCAGATTATCGATCTCTGAACTCTGAAGTAAAGCCAAAGTATTGTCAGTTGAATGATCGTTCACCAAAACAAACTGCAATTTATCAGTTGGATAAACCTGAGATTGTAAGTTTTTTAATAAATTATCAATCTGGGTTTCTTCATTCCGCATTGCAATTACAACACTAACCTTAGGAGTGAAATCAGTCGTTTCATTTCCTTTAATTTTATACCATCCGAAAGTATATTTCAGAATTAGTAGAACATACAAAAACAAAATAATTAGAATAAAAATCTGCATTATTTTCTAAAAAATTTAAGCGTAAAAATAAAGACAGTCCCGATTAAGGCAGGGAGTAATAAATTGATTACCCAAAGCATAAAAGTGGCGGAAAGAATTCCAATAGAATTGGCAGAAACAAGAGAAAATAAATAAAGTGCCACCGAGCCCCTTATTCCGATTTCTGAGATTGCTATTGTCGGGATTACAGAAATTACAAACAGCATTACCATAATTAAAATTATGGCATCAAAATAAGAAATATCAACCTCAAACAACTGAAATAAAATAAAAAACTGAGTAGTAAAAACTGCATAACGAAAAATAGAAAGCAGAAAAACCATCATCAATTCTTGTGCATTATAATAGGTAAAAACCTCCTTGTATTTCTTGTATTTTTTGAGCCAATTAAACTTATTCATCAAATTGGAAAGCACTGAAATATTATGAAAAAGTAATAACAATAAAATATTGAGTAACAAAAGCAAAAAGAACATAATAGGATAAGCAAAATCCATTTCTAAATACAAATTTTGTAACTCTGGCATGTAATTATTCAAAAATAAAATTCCCATTGAGCCAAAAAATATAGTAGTTAAAAGTTGAGCCATAGAACCCAAAACCGTAATTAAAACCCCTTGAAATCTATCTGCTTTTTCCAAACAAAAAACCCTACCGCCATATTCTCCCACTCTATTTGGCGTAAAAACACTTACCGTAATACCAGAAAAAACAGCACGCAAAGAAGTAATCATGCTTACTTTTTCAATTTTTTTAATCAGAAATTTCCACTTTACCGCTTCCAAAAACCAATTAAAAAACATCATAATAACCACCAAAAATATAATTGGTTTCTTATCCAATATTGTCTGCTTTATAAAAGCTAAATCAAACTCTTCACTTGCACTTTTACTACTTAATTGATGATATAAAAAGTAAAGGGCAAAACAAACAATTGTAATTTTTAATAGAAAGCCAAGCGTTTTTTCAGAAAGCATTGTTTAGTTTTGTATTGCAAATATACTTTAAAAGAATAAGAATTGACTACCAATAAAATCATATTAGGAATTGACCCAGGCACAACCATAATGGGATATGGATTGATTCATATAAAAGGGAAGAAAATGGAGTTAATTCAGATGGGAGTTTTACATCTTGCAAAATTAGGTTCACACGAGTCAAAACTAAAAAGAATATTCGAAAGAACTTTGCAATTAGTTGATGAATACAAACCTGATGAATTTGCAGTTGAAGCTCCATTTTTCGGGAAAAATGTGCAATCAATGCTAAAACTTGGAAGAGCCCAAGGAGTAGCTATGGCAGCAGGACTATACAGAGATATTCCAATTTTTGAATACAGTCCGAAAAAAATAAAAAAGGCAATAACCGGAAACGGAAATGCTTCCAAAGAACAAGTTGCAGCCATGTTAAAATCGTTACTTAATATAAAAGAAATGCCAAAACATTTAGATGCTTCTGATGGATTGGCTGCAGCTGTTTGCCATCATTTTCAAGGAGATATTACAGAAAAAGGGAAAGGCTATACTGGTTGGAAAGCATTTATAAAAGATAATCCTGATAAGTTAAAAGAATAGTTGTTAGTTACTAGCAATAAGAATTAAATTGCCTTACGGATTTTTCGAGCAACATCATTCATCTCAGATTCAGAAAACTTTAGTTTTGTTTTTTCGAAATTAATATCACCTACTTCATTGATTGGCACCAAATGAATATGTGCGTGAGGCACTTCCAAACCGATTACCGCAACTCCTATTCTTTCACAATCAAAAACCTTATCCATGGCTTTTGCTACTTGCCTTGCAAATTGCCAAAACAATAAATACTCATTGGAATCAATATCAAAAATATAGTTAGTTTCTTTTTTTGGAATTACTAAAACATGTCCTTTTCCTAAAGGAAAAATATCCAGAAAAGCTAAAAATCTTTCGTTCTCGGCTACTTTATAAGCAGAAATTTCACCACTAACTATTTTTGCAAAAATGCTTGACATTTTTAAGTAGTAATAGCTATAATTTCAAATTTTACAATTCCACTTGGAACTTCTATTTCAGAAATTTCCCCTATTTTCTTCCCTATTAATCCTTTAGCAATTGGAGATTCTACCGAAATTTTCTTAGCCATCAAATCGGCTTCCGCTTCTGGAACAATAGCATAAGTTAGCTCCATATCATTATCCAAATTTTTGATGGTAACTTTAGTAAGCAAATGCACAGATGAAGTATCTAATTCGCTTTCATCAAGTATGCGAACTTGGCTTAGTTGCTCTTCTAATTTTGCAATTTTTGCCTCTAACATTCCTTGTGCTTCTTTTGCAGCATCATATTCTGCATTCTCCGATAAATCTCCTTTGTCTCTAGCATCAGCAATTTCTTGCGTTATTCTAGGACGCTCAACATGTTTTAATTGTTCTAATTCTTTACTGAGTTTATCAAACCCTTCTTTTGTAAAATATTTTATATCGCTCATAATAATATAACACTATCACAAAGAAAGAGTTGTCCCTCTTTGTTAAAATTAATTTTGTCTGATTAAAGGTTTATTCGGGCCCCAAGCGAATGCGATCCTTGAAAAGGATCAGTATGTCGGTAAGAATAATCTAAACCAAAAGTTTTACCACCACCCATTGGGATTTCGAAAGTAAAACCAGCACTTGGACCTCTAAGTGCTGTAGTTCTTGTTGATGGCGTTCTGATTCCTTCCTCATAAGTATAACCTGCACGCACCATGAATACTTCTTTGTAAGAATACTCACAACCCAATCGGTATTGATCTTTTTGGAAAGCATTGGAAGTAAAAGTTCCGGCACCAGTTAATCTGTGTTGCATGAATAAAATATCGTAAGACATGCCAATGTTTAAAAGGGATGGTAATTCAAATTCGGATGATTTTTGCTCCACAGTCATTTCATAATTAGGATTCAAATAATTCCTGAAAGAAAGTCCATCTCCTGAAAAGCTCATCCTTGGACCAACATTTTTAAGTGAAATCCCAAATTTTAAATTATCCTTAGCACCTGTAATATATTGTATTCCAGCATCAAAAGCCACACCAGAAGCACTTACATTTGATATTTGCTCAGAAATCATTTTAATGGTAAAACCACCATAAATACTATTAGAAAAAGTTTTTGCGTAAGAAATTCCGATATTCATAAACTTTGGAGAAAATGTTCCAATTCCTCCATCAGGAAGTTCTTCAGTTGTAATTTCAATATCGCCAAAATCCATAGACATAATACCTAATGCTAACACACCTGACTCCCCTACTTTTTGGGAAAAACCAAATGTATTAATATAACTTACTGCTTCATTATCATTATACATTAGCCAATTGGTGCGAGAGAAAATAAGCTCTGTTTTTTCGATAAAAGCAAGACCCGCAATGTTGTTGTACATTCCTTCAAGACCTCTAACATTTGCTACATTTGAGGCACCCCAACCCGAGCTTCTTGCCCAAGGATTGATTAGTAATTCGGAAGCTCCTGCTTGTCCGGCTCTTTGTTCGTTTCCAGCAAAATTTTCTTTTACAGGAATTACAACAAGCGCCATAACTAGTAGAGCTTTTAGCCAATTATTCATGTTTTTCATTTTAATAGTATTCATTATATCTAAAATTTTAGAAAGTATCCAAATCAATAGGACGCATTACGCCAAACCATTTGAGAACTTTTTCACCAACTCCTTTTGCATCTACATGTATTACATACAAGCCAGAAGCAACAGGAATTCCAAAAGTATTTTTCAAATCCCAATCTACTGAGGTTATGTTATCGTTCTTTTTTATTTGTTTTATTAAAGTTCCACTTATAGTATAAATAGAAATAGTTGCTCTTCTTGGAAGATTAGTAATTTTTATTCTGTTATCAAGCTGAGAGGTTTCATAAGTAGAATATGCGTAATACGGATTAGGCACTACATTTATCATGTCTAGTGCATCAACAGCAGTTTCATCATCTCCTTTTTCAGCAACAATATCATCAGTAGAGAAACGATACATTGGACTAAAACCATTATCAGGAATTGGACTAATAGCTCTTGCACTTGCACTTCCAGAAAAAGAAGTGGTAATTGCAGTAAAAGTATCACCAGGAGCATACTGACTTCCACTATGATTAAGTGAAGCGCCAGTAACAAAATAAGTGCTACCAACTATTAAATCATCATTTTTATCCAAAATTTGAGAAGCATTTCTATTTACATATTGAGTGTATGGTTTGCTAACTCTTAATTTTACAGTAACATCATTGGCAAGCAATGTTCTCCCAGGAGCTAAAAGCGGCACACCACACCAAGAAACTTTTTTGAAAACTTGCCAGATATTAGCAGCATATCCTGGAGAAGTGTAATTCTTAAGTTGATTATAAACCCAAGCACATTCATCATAATTAGGACTTTCAGTACCAGTAATATAAGTACTATCTTTTTTAACTGAAGCACTTCCATTAATTACATAAATAAAATGCTTTCCTCCAAGCAAATAACTTCCTTGCGAGAAAGTACCGGATTGAGGATCGTACATTGGAACTTCAGTAGTAACAATATTAGAAGTAGGGTTCCATTTCAAATCTCTACCATTATCTTCTGTAAGATAAGAATCCTCAGCAAAAATAATATTTAACCTTTCCCCAGTTTCTATATCAATAGCATAGCCAGGGAACCAACTCATTCCCATTGTACCATCATTAGTTGGGTTGCCATATTTATCAATTGACGGAGTAAGGCGTAAGCCCATTTTTGTTTCTCCACCTATAGAAAGTAAATCATCTTCTTGTGCTTCTACTACCACACATTTACTCCATTTGGATTTATCATCAGTAAATACAATATCTACCGAATGTAAATCAGACATTTTAGATTGCTGAGCTGTAGATTGATTGTAACCAGGACCATCTTTATAATAAGAAGTAAGATGATAAGGAGCCCAAGTTCCTCCAGAATATTCTAAAGTAAAATCACTTCCAAAGAAATTGTTGATAGCAATTGCAGTATTTTTTTCTATTGCCGTTTCGTATATTCCATTAGGATCGTCATCTGTAAAATAATCATTTAGTTGAGAATTTCCTCCAGCAGCAACCTCATAAGAACCTGCTCTTATCCAATTTAACCCCCAGAAAAATCCATTATCATCATCTCTATCAGGAACTCCTGTAAGCCATCTATCATTTATGTTTTCAAATTCCATAGCAGAGGAAATCAAACCATTATCAGAAATTACTGTTGGGTCATCTGCAGGATTTGCCCCTTGCTGAATTTTAACGGTAAGCCCGGTATTTGGAATTAATTTCTCAGAGCCAACTTCTATTGGTTTAGTGGATGATGCTACTTTATTTCCTGTAGCTTCATTGGTAAGCACCCATTTTCCATAAGAGGTAATATTATTTTGGTTATCAGTAATTGGATCTTCTAAAGTAAATACAAAAGTTCCTTTTTTTACTGCTACAGGATCAACTACCGAAACATCAATAGGTCCTAAACCATTTTGATAAACTGGATTTAAAGCTCTATGATCAGTAGAAGTAAGAATTTCATTAATCGTTTCGCTAGTAAGTTCCATTGGAATACTTCCGTTTCCAGTACCCTCTAATCTTTCAATTTTTACCCCATCACCATAAGCAGAATTTAATACCGTACCGCCAGCTTCTGGCTCAGTAAAATGAGGAATATGAGAATACACCTTAATATTTCTACGCCCAGTAAGATATGGTCGATTTCTTCCATCAAACTCAAGGTCAATCGATCTATCTGCATAAGGATCTTCATTAATTTCTGCCTCATTAAAGGCATAAGCAAGTGCCATAAAGTGATAAGTTTTATGATTCACTAATCTTGTATTTCCTAAAGCAAATTTATCTTCTGTAATTTTGAAAGAATATTCTACTCCATTATCAACAGAACCTTTCATCCCAGCACTTAAAATACCACTAACTTCTTCAACAGGCGTCCATATATTTGCAGGAGGAGGCGTATAGTAATGATTAGTAATTGCACCAACACCATCCTTAATATCTGACCTATAAATAAGTCGTGCTTTATCAGGATCATCCAAATCAGTAACAGAAGTAGTTGCATCTTTTAATTGATACACCACATACCCTTGAAAATCATAAGTTTGATTATGTGGAATATTAATAGGATTGAGAATAAATGCATCTTTTTCAGAATAACTTTCATCAATATTATTAGAGGAAGCACCATTGGAAAGAGTAAAAATTAATTCTTTATCCAATTCTCTTACATTCAAATCTGGAGCATCAGGACCATTAATAATATTAAAGTTACTATTAAAAAGTGCTTGTGCTATCTGGTCATAAACTTTTAATAACTGCACAGAAGCTAATGGGCCACCCGCTTTTGCTCTTGCCCACACCACACCAGTAGTAATATAATTTACAGCACCTGGCTCTAGGGTAAATGGTCCTGCAGATTGAATGAATCTTCTATCATCAGGAGGATTACCAGCAGTTACTTCTGTCCATTCTCCAAATTGTGTAAGTAAAGTTGAATCGGTTGATCCTGGAAACATAAAGTTACAAAGCTCAGTAGTTGCACCGGGGCCATTTCCTTTACCATCACCACCATAAGTCATTGGTACATTATCTTTCCAAATTCCTTTTAAGTAGTTGTAAAACTGACTTCCATTAGTCGGCTCTCCAGTTACAGTTGCATTATTATTATAATATACAAATTTAGACATAATGATTTCTTCATACTGGGTATATTCCCATTGTCCTGTTACCGGATTTATTACAGAATCCATCTCATCAATTAACCCATCTCTATCATTATCTATTCCATCATTTACATCTGCTCTTGGTCCTTGGAAAAAATCAACCCCAACGGCAGGTGGATTAAAGCCATAACCTGCAGCACCATCATCCTCTGCATCTCCATTGTAGCAAAAGCCAAGCCCTAAGCCAACATCACAACCTACATAATCATCTAAGTAATTTCCTAAATCAGGATCTACCCACTGTCCGAAATAAGTTTCGTTTAAGGATTGCGTACTTCTATTAATGATTTTATAATTATAAAATGTCATATCATTCACTTCATTATCAGCAACAAAACCGAATGCTTGTGCATGAATTTCTAATCCTATTGGGTCAGCACCTGTTTCTCCATGAATATTTCCTTTATCATTAAATACCCACCAAAGCGTTTGGTCTCCAAAAAGTTTGGCATTCTTGTTAGTACCCGTCATATTATAATCTGGATAATCTCCATCATAAGGATTATATAAATTATCGCCATTAGCATCATGGAAAGGAGCTAAAAATTGATCTTGCCCCGGTCCGCCATGTGCTGGCCAATCTAAAATTTCATCAGGAATAGTGTAAGTAGGATCTTGTGCATCTACATATCTTGCAATAAATTCATCTACTTGCGATCGATCTAATTTAAAGTGTTTATTGTATTTCAAACATTCCTCAGCAGTAATGGTTGCAGAATTAATATCCAATGGTCCTGGCCAATAATCGCTACCACTTTGTCTGTAGTTCATTGCGGCAACTTTTAATTGCCCCCCATTATCTACTCCTCCAATCCATAGTGCTCCTGCAAAAAGGGAGTTTTTAAAACTTCCTTTTGGAATTTCGTATTGTGCATCATTCAAATCCCACCACATATCACCTCCACCAAGCATTGTAGCTCTTACATTATTTACATCCAAATCAGTTTGAGATGTAGCTGCAGCACAACCAGCCGAAATTTTAGTTTGCACTATAGTATTGGCTCCTGGCCCCATGATACGCTCTCTTGCATCTGCAGTAGTATATATTAGCACAATAGCAATAGTAAAAATTTGTTTTACTTTATTTTTCATAAATGTTGTATTTTTCTTTAAGCTCATTTTTTATAAAATTTAGAAACTAATTTGTACCCCTAAATTCATCATTCTTGGTAAACTAAAATTAGAAGGATTATTTACTTTAATTTGATACAAGTCAATAAAAGACTGAGGGTCGTTCTTAGTGTTTATTTGGTTCTGAGAAGTAGCTGCAGTTAAATAACCATCATCTTCAGGGTTCCCTGTAGCACGATAAACATTAATAATATTTTTAGTATTAAATAAGTTTTGTACTTGCAAGTACACATTTACAGAGGACTTCTTTTTATCCGACCATTTTATATCAAACTCCTTATTAATTTTAGTACTTACTCTATATTGCCAAGGTAAACGAGAACCGAAAATACTACCATCTAAAGTAGAACGGTCGTTAATACCGAAAGCTGCTTCTTGGGTTACATTTGCTTGCTTGCTAAATGGTGTACCCGATCCTGCCGATAGTAAAGCATTAAAACCAGCATTTTGGAAAATCTTTTTACCAAACAATACTGGTCCGTCATAATTTTTTCCATTTCCATAATGATAATCTACAGAAACAGAAATAGTATGGCGTTGGTCATAGCTAAGTGGAGTAGTAGTTCTAAGGTTTGGCTGCTCGGTATTTGCTAAACTAAAACCAGAAGTAGCGGAAGAACCAGTACCATCTGCAAATTGAAGTGTATAATTTGCCGTCATACTTACATTATTAGTTCTTCTTAAATCAAAAGCAACCGACAATCCTTTTACCGTACCAAAATCTAAATTTTGCATTGTCATATATCTTCCAGGATAAGCACCAGGCAAATTCATTACCTGAATCATATCTCTTAATTCTTTATAGAAAAGCGAAATAGTTAAAGCAGATTTTAAAGAAAGAGTTTGGGCAAAACCAATTTCATAATCTACTGTTTTTTCTGCTTTCAAATCAGGGTTGCTTAATAATCCTCCAATGTTTTGTTCTAAGAAATAATATTGAGTAGGATCAAATCTACTTCTTTCTGGAGGCCTTTGAGTAAGCACATCATAATGTGCAAAAAACTGTGCCTCATCCGAAATTGGGAAAGAGAAAGCAATTCTAGGCATTATTATTACTTCAGGATCATAATCTTTAAAAGCATTAGTACTTAACTCTCCATTTTTTGCAGCAGTAGGGTCTTTTACCATTGGGGCAATTTTACCACCGGCAGCATTTATCAAAATATCCGGATCAGTTATTATAGCTCCCGTTTCATCATACCAAGTATCTCCACTTCTATAACCAACAATAGCAGAAGGATTTTCCAAATCATTTACATATACATAATGGTCTTCTCCAAATTGGGATAAACTTCCTAAATCTCTTGCTTTTGTGCTACTTGCTGTATAAGTATCATATAATAAGTACTTATCTTTTAGTACTGACTGATTAGCATCATATCTATCTAATCTTAAACCAACATTAAAAATAAGATCCTCAATAGCAAACTTATCTTGAATATAACCAGCAGTATAAATTGGCTGGAAAGCCGCAATTGGTCTTGTATAGTTTCCATTTTTATCCTTTTGCGTTAAAAAATCCTTAAAAGTAGGTTGGTTTTTGTATTGGTTTCCTAAATAATCATAACCATAATAAGAGATGTATGAGCCACCTTCATTTAAAAGTTCATCTGCCGAGAACATATCCAAGTCGTACATATCCGGCCCATAAAAATCTACATCAATCCATTCTACATTATTTGCAACTTTCCCTAATTTTTCTCTTAAGTTTTTATCAAAAAATGCTTGTTCATCAGCTACATATAATCTATCATAATTTACAGTATCTTTATATATCCCATTTTCATCAAACACAGGATTAGGATTGCTCAAATCAAGCTCTGTAATATGCTTGTTTGTTAATTGTCTCATTAAGCCCCAAAGCCCAACAGGATTCACACTCCAAGAAGCATCTGACCTTTGCTCGTACTCAATACCAAATGAAAACTCATGATCCTTAATATCGGCAGACCCAGATGCTTTGAAAGTAGTTTGCGTTTGATTGTCGTAACCATAATAATTATACTCTCTCCCAAATCCATACCAAAGAGAATAAATAGATTGAGATCTGTCTCCATTTCTAAGTCCTACACTTTGTAAGTCTAAAGATGTACGGATAACACCATCTAAACCATAACCAGGAATAACAGATGACATACCATAATCCTCAAACATCTCATAATATTTTGAAGTATAGATAGCTGCATCTGGGTTTTGAGTTCCTGCCTTAAAAGTATAAAGGGTATCTCTCCAGCCATCATGAATATATCCATTATAATAAGTGTTTGCAGTAGTATCAAATATTTCACCAAATCCATAAATATTTTCTTTGTAAGTTTTGAATTTCCCTACATATCCGTAATCAAAAATATTATCATCATGCGAATCATCCTGATAAGAAGCTGAGTTTTTAGTATAATCTCCTTGAATGGTAAAAAAAGCATTTTGTATAGTAGAAGCACTCGCCTGTTCATCTGTTTCTTGTGTACCAAATTTTTGGGTTAACTTCCCAAATACTCTCCAAGTTTTACTAATACTTTGCAGATTGTTGTTCCAATTAAAAAGAGAATAAACTCTTGTGTAATTGTGTCCATTATTATAATAGTAATTTCCACCTAAAGAAAGAAATGTGTTTTCAGTTGGTTTGAAATCTAATTTTCCAGAAACACTTATTCTTTGTTGACCAACATTCTGCCTAGCTTGAACTTTTTCTAAATCATCCATACGAACAAATTCTGCATTTTGTAAAAATCCTGCAGAAACATCTGGTGCAGGCCTAAAAGGATTTGCCTTTAAATCAGCCAATACATCATCTTTTATTTTCCAATTTCCAATAGCAGAAGGGTCTGAATCATCTATCATTCTAAATTCAGCAGATAAAAAATATCCAATTACAGAATTTCCTTTAGTACCATCCTCATTTCTTTTTTTCCAAATTGGCCCTGACATATTCAAGCCAAAAAGATTTTTGTTGTACTTATCAAAAAGTGAAGAAGATTCTACCTCAGCTCCTCCATAAAATTTATTGGAAGGCCCTTTAGTAGTAATAGAAATAATACCTGCAGTTGCATCACCATATTGAGCTGGCAAACCGCCAGTCATTACCGTAATTTGTTCAATAGCTGATTGAGGGACTCCTAATGTACCTCTTACCTTAATTCCATCAATGTAATAATCAGTTGCATCAGAACGAGAACCTCTTACATTTAAAGATTCACCTTCATCTTTTTGGTAAATACCAGCAGTAGTTGCCGCTACAGAAGCAACACTTCTTGTCGGCATAGCTACAATTTCTTCAGATGTTTTGGTTTGCCCTGTTTTGTTATCTTGGTCAATTAATGGTTTTTTGTATTCCACAATGATAATTTCATCTTTTTGAATACCAGAAGACATCTTCAAATCTTGGAATGTAATTTTGTTGGCTGAGATTATCACTCCAGTCATCATAAAGGTTTGGTAACCAACAAAAGTTGCTTTTATGGTATAAGTACCAGGTGTGATTGGCTTGATGGTAAATTTCCCATCAATATCGGTGGTAGTACCTGCCGTTTGGCTTCCATTTCTCTCGATAATAACATTGGCAAAAGGAACTGATTCACCGCTCATAGCATTTAATACGGTACCCTTTAAAGTACCAGTTTGCGCAAAGGCAACTACCGAGATAAGGACAGTTGCTAAAAGTAAGTATATTTTTCTTAACATATTTTTATGTTTGTTTTATTAAGGATTAGAATTTGACAAAAACAAGGGCGTAAAGATATAAAAAGAAATAAATAATTATACACTTCCTCAAAAGAAAAAATAAGTGTCTATTTTCCTGTTATTTTGAAAAAAATTATAATCTTGCAAACACAATGAAAATTAGAATTTTAGCCCTTTGTTTTTTACTTTTTTTTTCTTGCCAAAAGGAAGAAAATTACATACAAAATGTGCCCGTTAATTACAATTTGAATTTAACGCTTCCGCAATATTCTGACTTGCAAATAGTGGGAAATTATGCTTTTATAGCCAATGAAGGAGTAAAAGGAATTGTTGTATATCGGCAAGATTTTACTACTTACAAAACTTACGACAGAAATTGCAGCTATGAGCCATCACTGAGTTGTGCTAAAATTGATTCTGTAAATACGCCTATTGCTATTTGCAATTGTTGTGGCTCTAAATTTTTGTTAAGTCAAAATGGAGATGCTATTGGCAGCCCTGCCATACTTCCATTAAAACAATATGTAAATACATTGGAAGGAGATTTTTTGAGGATATACAATTAGTTGGCTTGTGGTTTGTGGTTTGAAAAATAGTTCAAAAACGAGATATCTCACTCAAGGTTCGATATGACAACTATTTTTTAATTATCATGAACCTTATATTTTATCTGAAAACTAGCAACCAACAACTACTTTTCAATTGCTACTAACTCCTCAACAAATAAATACATCAACAACTCAACAATTTCCTGCGACCTGTGGACTATCTACTGAATACTGATTTCAATCTAATATCTATTGTCTAATTTCTGAGCTTAGTATCTGTAGTATTCTGGTTTGTAAGGTCCTTCAACTGTTACGCCAATATATTCTGCTTGGTCCGGACGCAAAGTTTCTAATTCAACACCAATTTTAGCAAGGTGCAATCTAGCTACTTTTTCATCCAAATGTTTTGGTAACATATATACTTCATTTTTGTAAGCATCAGTATTATTCCAAAGCTCTAATTGAGCCAGCACCTGATTTGTAAAAGAATTAGACATTACAAAAGAAGGGTGCCCAGTAGCACAACCTAAATTCACTAATCTACCCTCAGCAAGCAAAATAATATCTTTTCCATCAATAGTGTACATATCCACTTGAGGTTTTACTGTGTTTTTAGTATGCCCCCAATTTTGGTTTAACCAAGAAACATCAATTTCGTTATCAAAATGACCAATATTACAAACAATTGTTTTATCTTTCATGCTCTCGAAATGACGCGCTTGAATAATATCTTTATTCCCAGTAGTTGTCACTATAATATCAGCATCTTTACAAGCATCATCCATTCTTTTTACAGCAAAACCATCCATTGCAGCTTGAAGTGCACAGATAGGGTCAATTTCAGTAACAATAACTCTTGCTCCAGCCCCTCTTAATGAAGCAGCAGAACCTTTACCAACATCACCATAACCAGCAACAACTGCAACTTTTCCGGCCATCATCACATCAGTAGCTCTTCTAATTGCATCTACTAAAGACTCTTTACAACCATATTTATTATCAAATTTTGATTTAGTTACAGAGTCATTAATATTGATAGCAGGAGTTAAAAGTGTGCCCTTCTCCATTCTTTCATATAACCTATGAACTCCAGTTGTAGTTTCTTCTGAAAGTCCTTTAATATCTTCTACCATTTCAGGGAATCTATCAAAAACCATATTAGTTAAATCCCCACCATCATCTAAAATCATGTTTAACGATTTTCCACCTTCAAAAGCAGTAAGTGTTTGTAATATACACCAGTCAAATTCTTCTTCAGAAAGTCCTTTCCAAGCAAAAACAGGAACTCCTGTTGCCGCAATTGCAGCAGCTGCTTGATCCTGAGTTGAGAAAATATTACAAGATGACCAAGTAACCTCAGCACCTAAATGAACCAAAGTTTCAATTAGAACTGCAGTCTGAATTGTCATGTGCAAACAACCTGCTATTCTTGCTCCAGCTAAAGGCTTGCTATCTCCATACTCTTCTCTAATCGACATTAATCCTGGCATTTCTGCCTCTGCCAATGTAATTTCTTTTCTACCCCATTCTGCTAAGGAGATATCTTTTACTTTATAATTCATAGTTTCTACTTCCATTTTATTTGTTTTTTTAAAGGTCTGCAAAGATAACAAAAAAGATAATCATAATTATTACATTCGCAACCAATAAATTGAGAGATGGGAATCATTCAAAAATACACTGAAAATAATTGCCGATTTGCTATTTGGAATATTACTGAATCCTTAGTAGAACTTTTAGAATTAGGGACTGATTTTGATGTTTCAAACTTTAAAACTGAAAAAAGAAAAAAAGAATTTATCGCAAGCAGATTGCTTTTAAATGAGCTAGAACCAAATCAACAAATTTCATACAATTCAAATGGTGCGCCAGAAATTGATAATGGAAAATTTATCTCCATTTCTCACTCAAAAAACTTAGTAGCAATAATTATAAGTGATAAAAAGGTAGGATTAGATATCGAAAAGATTTCAAATAAACCTTTAAAATTATCATCAAAATTTATGCCTACAGAATCTTGTCATTCATTATCAGAAGAAAAAGCTACACTAGTTTGGTGCTGCAAAGAAGCAATTTATAAATGGCATCAAAAGGGAAATGTTGATTTTAAAGAAGATATTAAACTCATTCCCTTTATACTAGAAGAAAAAGGAATTGTTAGTGCAGAATTTGATTCTAAAAACCTTAAATTGAATTATACAAAATTAGATTCGCACTTTTTAGCGTATATTTGCAAATAGAAAATGACAAAAATGAACATTTACAACAATATACTTCAAAACAAAAAAACAAATAAAAAATCATTTGCACTCTTAATTGACCCTGACAAACAAGATAAAACTCAACTTATCACAATTATTGAAAAGGCAAAAAAATCAAATACTGATTACTTTTTTGTTGGAGGGAGTTTACTTACTAATGATAGTTTAGACTCTTGCCTGTCAACTTTAAAAGAAAACTCTGATATTCCTGTTGTTTTATTTCCTGGAGATGCAATGCAAGTAAACGATAAAGCAGATGGAATTTTATTTCTATCGTTAATCTCAGGAAGAAATGCTGATATGTTAATTGGGAAGCAAGTAGTAACTGCACCCATTTTAAAACAATCATCAGTAGAAGTATTATCAACTGGATACATGCTTATTGATAGCGGAAGACCAACTACCGTTTCCTATATGAGCAATACAACTCCCATTCCACATGAGAAAAATGCTGTTGCAGCATGCACAGCAATGGCTGGGGAGATGCTAGGACTAAAACTTATCTTTATGGATGGTGGAAGTGGCGCACTTAACCCGATTTCAGAAAAAATGATTGCAACCGTAAGTAAATCAGTTGATGTTCCTTTAATTATTGGAGGAGGGATAAGCAGTGGAGAAAAAGCAATTGCAAATTGCAAAGCTGGAGCTGATATTATAGTAGTTGGAAATGCAATTGAAAAGGACGAAAATCTAATTTCTGAAATTGCTAATGCAATACATAACTGCTAATGGAGTGTTCAATAGAAATTTCAATGTACCCACTAAAAGAAGAGTTTAAACCTTCTATTATTTCTTTTATAAAAAATTTACGAAAACACCCATTTATAAAAGTAGAAACAAACGGAATGAGCACTCAAGTTTTTGGAGATTACAAAAGAGTAATGCATGCCATCAACACTGAAATGGAAAACACTTTCCTAAACGAAAACTCAGTTGTGTTTACCCTAAAAGTAATTAATTCTGATTTAGAAGAAAAGCCTAATTTTTAATGTGTTTTACACATATCTTCATCAACAACTATAAAGAAATCAGCATTACCGATTAGTTCTTTATCAAACTCTGACACATCAGCTTGCTCTACTACTTCAATAGTTTTAATTGCTAAATCAGGATTTAATTGCAGTAAATACCACATTATTGATTCATGATATTTAGAGTGATAGGAACCATGATAATGAATAAATTTCGTGTTTTCGTTCATATTTGCATGTATGAAATGAGCCATAGTTGCATCTTTTATTGCTTGTGATTTTGGTAAATTCTCACCTCCATGCCCACCTGCCATTATTGAAATCTCTTTATAACAATGTAATGAAGTATCATAAGCCATTGGTAGTGGCGCAATAAATTGCTTTGATGCTTCAGGCAAATAAGCAAGAGTATCAACACCAAAACGGTACACCATATTTGCAAATCTCCTTGGGATATTTGTCGCTACAAAATGCAAATCATTATCTTTTGCGAAACGCAATAATGGTCGGTAATCTGTTTTATGGTTAGGCCAAATTTTAGCTTCTTTTTCAAAATCTTTTTCTCTACTAAACCCTAGTAAATACTCATCTAATACAACTTGATTATCAGCTTCTAACATCTCTGCTCCAAGCATTAAATCAGCACCATGTTTTTCATGCAAGCTTTTAGTAAGTTCTAATTGCAACCAATGTGAAATAGGATCATTATGATTTTCCCCAAATAAAACTACATCAGCATTTTTCATTTTGAAAAGCATAGTTTTATAGGAAACTTTATTTCCATCTTTATTATAAATTTGATGTGCTTTTTCTTGTGAGAAAGCCAATGTAACAATGGAACAATAAAGTAATGTAATAACTAATATTTTTTTCATTTTTTCTAATTTTAAATTTGTCTAATATCTAGAATCTAAATACTAATATCTATTTTTCTGTGCAAACTTATACAAATTCGTATTTTTGACTCATTAATATGACTGAAATAATTTTATTTTTTAGTGAGTTAGATTTCAATTGGAGCATTACAGAAACTCTGGCAGTGATTTTCTCTGTGCTTTATGTAGTACTTGCAGCCAAACAAAATATTTGGTGTTGGGCTGCTGCTGCAATTAGTGTAATCCTTTATATTTATATCTGCTATACTGCACAATTATATCCTGAAACTGGTTTGCAAATTTTTTATTTATTGATGGCTTTATATGGTTATTTTCAATGGAATAAAAACAATGGAGAACTAAAAATAACACAATGGACAATAGGAAAGCATCTGTTTCTTATTTTAATGGGTGCTATTTTTACTTTTTTAATGGGTTTTTATTTTGCAACTTATACAAGTGCAAAAATGCCAATTGTTGATTCTTTCACAACAGTATTTTCAGTTATTGCAACTTATATGGTTACTAAAAAAGTACTTTCCAATTGGCTTTACTGGATAGTGATAGATGCCGTTTCAATTTATTTGTATTTCAGCAGGGATTTACACCTTACCTCTCTCCTATTTCTCGCTTACACCATTATTGCTATTTTTGGGTATTTTTCTTGGCTAAAACAAACCACTTCTGATGCTTAAAATTATAGTAACTGGACCTGAAAGTAGTGGAAAAACAACTCTTTGTAAAGCCCTTTCTGAACACTATAACATTCCTTTTACTAAAGAATTTGCAAGAGAATATCTAACAGATTTAGGAAAAAATTACTTACAAGAAGATTTAACTGAAATTGCTAAAGGGCAATTGAAAAACGAACAACTAGCAACTAGCAACCAACAACTATCCCTATACGATACCGACCTTATCACCATAAAAATATGGAGTAAATATAGATATGGAAACTGCAACAATTGGATTTTGGATAAAATTGAAAAGCAGAAAACAGAAAAGCGATTTTATCTTTTATGCAAACCCGACATAAAATGGGAATACGACCCATTAAGAGAAAACCCTACAATTAGAGATGAACTTTTTAGAATCTATAAACAAGAATTAGAAAACTCAGGACATCAATTTTTTATTATAGAAGGTGAGGGAAGAATGCAACAAGCAATTGAAAAGATTTCAGAACTAACATCATAAATCTTAAAACTAATTCTTACTTTTGCCCCATCTTAAAAGGGGTGCCGAAAGGCTGAGATTACACCCATTGAACCTGAGTTGGTAATTCATCCTAGGGAAATGAGTTTTCATTAAATAAACATGCATTAACCCCATTATGCGTGTAATGTTAACTAAAAAATTAAAAAAATGTTTAACAAAAAAAACTGCATGGCTGCACTGCTTACGCTACCATTTATTGGTTTTGCTCAACAGCCGAATGACACTATTTCAATACAAAAAGTATTGAATGAAGTAAATGTAAATGCTTTAAGAGCTGGAGAAAAAACTCCTGTGGCTTTTAGTAACATCAACCAAGCAGAAATTGAAAAAGGAAATCTGGGACAGGATCTACCTTATATCATTTCGCTTACTCCATCAGTAGTTACTACTTCTGATGCTGGTGCTGGAGTTGGGTACACTGGTTTTCGTGTAAGGGGTTCTGATGCTACAAGAATTAATGTAACCGTAAATGGTATTCCATTGAACGATTCGGAAAGTCAAGGAGTATGGTGGGTAAATATGCCAGATTTCTCATCCTCAATTGAAAGTATTCAAATACAAAGAGGAGTAGGGACATCAACCAATGGTGCTGCTGCTTTTGGTGCATCTGTAAATTTAAAAACTGACGGACTAAATAAAGAGGCATATGCAGTTACCAATAATTCAATAGGTAGTTTTGCAACTCTAAAAAATAATGTTGAATTCGGAACAGGATTATTAAACGGAAAATTTGCTTTTGATGGTCGTTTATCAAAAATCTCATCTGATGGATATATGGATAGAGCCTCTTCTGATTTAAAGTCATTGTACTTACAAGGAACTTACTTTGGAGATAATTCTGTACTGAAAGGAATTGTGTTTTCAGGAAAAGAAAGAACCTACCAAGCTTGGTACGGTACACCTTTTAACTATTTGGATTCCGCAAGAACTTACAACCCTTATGACTATGACAATGAAGTGGATAATTACGGACAAACTCATTATCAATTGCATTATAGCCAACAATTAAGTGATGTTACCAATTTTAACATTGCAGGACACTTCACACATGGTGAAGGGTATTACGAGCAATATGTTGGAACTGAATACAATCCAGTACTCTATAATGGAGGATATGTATTTGGTCAAAATGCCCTGTCTTTTTATGGGTTGGATGATGTAATTATTGGAAACGATACCATTACAACTTCTAACTTTGTGAGAAGAAAATGGCTGAACAATGATTTTGGAGGATTTACTTATTCCTTAAATCATAAAATGGGTAATCTTAATTTAGTTTTAGGTGGAGCTAGCAGTCGTTATTCTGGTCAACATTACGGAAATGTAATCTGGGCACAGTACGCTAGTAATGCTAATTTTAACCACCAATATTACTGGAATAAAGCTGAAAAATCAGACAATAATTTCTATGCAAAAGCAAACTACAAATACAGTGATGCTACTCAACTTTATGTTGATTTACAAAGAAGAAGAATTGACTATATTTTTGAAGGACTAGATGCTAATGGAAATTCTGCTGAACAAGAAATAAATCTTGAGTTCTTTAACCCTAAATTTGGTTTACACCATACATTAAATGAAAGTCAAGTAATTTATGCTTCATTTGGTGTGGCTAACAAGGAGCCAAACAGAAGTGATTATACAGAAAGCACTCCTGATTCTCGCCCAACACACGAAACACTTTACGATACTGAAATTGGGTACAAGCAAACAGGAGATAAAATGACTTTTGGGGCTAATCTTTATTTCATGAATTATGAAAACCAATTGGTAATGACAGGTAAAATGAATGATGTAGGTGAAAGAACGCATGTAAATGTTGCTGAATCGTTCCGAAAAGGAATCGAAATTGAAGGAACTTACAAGCTAACTGATAAATTAACTTGGGCAGCAAACATGACTTTAAGTGAAAACAAAATTGTTACTCCTTTTGTTGAGCATGTTGACAACTGGGATACTTGGGGGGTAGATGAAGTTACTCATGAAAATACTGATATTGCTTTTTCTCCTAATGTAATTTGGACTTCACAATTAAACTATAAATTGGACAAAAACACAAGTGTTGATTTCATCAGCAAGTATGTAGGCGAGCAGTTTATTGACAACACTTCATCAGAAGATAGAATGCTAAACGACTACTTAGTAAATCACTTGAGATTAACATATGAGTGGAATAGCAAAATTTTCAAAACTGCAAAGGTTAGTTTGCAAGTAAACAACCTATTGAACAATGAGTATGTAAATAATGCTTGGGTATACCGTTTCATTTCTGATGGTTGGGACCCAAGTGGTGCTGATCATTATGTAAATGCAGATAGCGAAAGAGGATACAATATGGCTGGATACTACCCTCAAGCTACAAGAAATTATCTTTTAGGACTTACCTTAGGGTTTTAAGAAATAGATATCAGTATTAAGATTTTAGACACTAGACTAAAGCCCACCAATTGGTGGGCTTTTTTATGCTAATGCTGTGATTTTTTGGAGAAGTATTTTTGCAATTTTTAGTTTACTTTCCTTTGTCCAGCCGGCAATATGAGGAGATAGAATCGTTTTGTCAGAACTCAATAAATAGTTGAGTTCCTCAGATGATTTTTTGTCTGACAACTCCTCAAATGAGGATTTTTCATATTCCAAAACATCTAAACAAACGCCTAACACTTTTTCATTTTGCATAGCTGTAACTAAACTTTTAGTATTTATACATTTACCTCTTGCAGTATTTATCAAATAAATTGGTTTTTTAAATTGATTGATATATTTTTTATCTAACAAATAAGTAGTTTCATCTGTCAAAGGAATATGCAAACTCAATACATCCACATTTTGAAAAATGGTTTGCATACTTGCCTCAAATTCATATTTCTCCAGATATTTATCATAAGCCAAAATATTTACATCAAAACCTCTTAAAACCTCTGCAAAAGCAGATCCATTATTTCCAAATCCTATAATTCCAATCGTTTTCCCAGAGAGTTCAATCCCTCTATTTTCTTCTCTTTTCCAAATTCCTTTTCTTATCTCCCTATCAGATTTATTCAAATTATTAAAAAGAGAAAGCAACATCCCAAGAGCATGTTCGGCTACTGCTTGCCTGTTTCCTTCAGCAGCATTCAAACATTTTACACCTTTACTTTCAGCATATTTTACATCAATGTTTTCCAGTCCACTTCCAGCTCTTGCTATGAATTTTAAGTTTTTTGCTTTATCAATAAATTGTTTGCCAATACTGAATCTGCTTCTAATAATTACTCCTTCATAACTACTTATTATTTCCTCAATCTCCAATTTATTTTTACCAAAAGCAGTATCACAAATATGATTTTGATTTTCTAACTCCTCCTTCAAAAAAGGATGAACGGTATCAATAAATAGGATTTTCAATTTAGATAGTTTCTAGTTGGTGGCTTGCTAGTTAGTGGTTATTTGTTACATTGATTCATTACTACATCATTTTTTCCTGTTGTCTATCTACTGTTTACTGTATTCTGACTACTAAATTCTATTCATCAGCACATCAATAACTGTCCTATCCAGAAATAAATAAACAAGCCCAACACATCATTTACTGTAGTAATAAATGGTCCGGTTGCCAGAGCAGGATCAATCTTGTATTTTTCTAAAGTAAGTGGGACAAAAGTGCCAAAAAGTGCAGCAAAAACAATTACTGCTAAAAGGGAAATACTTACAGTAAGGCTAAGTTCTATGCCATAATTTAATCCAAAAGCAGCTAATAAAATAATGACTGAACAAATTATTCCATTTAGTAGTCCTACTCCTATCTCTTTTAATAGTTTCTGAAAAAGGTTTTCCATTTTTAAGGAATCATTGGCCAAGCCTTGCACCACAATTGCAGCAGATTGCACTCCAACATTTCCGCCCATTGCCGCAATAAGAGGAATGAAAAATGCTAATTCAAAATTTTCCTTAATATCAAAAATACCAATCACTTTTGCCCCTAAAATACCACCAATCATTCCAATTAAAAGCCAAGGCAAACGGGCTCTTGTAAGTTCCCAAATGCTATCGCTTGCCTCCACATCTTCCGAAATACCGGAAGCCATTTGGTAATCTTTTTCGGCTTCCTCTTTTACCACATCCATCACATCATCAATAGTAATTCTTCCAATTAATTTATTTTCCTCATCTACTACAGGTAATACTATCAAATCATATTTATTCATGATATTAGCCACTGTTTCGTCATCTTCTGTTGCTTGCACAGAAATAATTTCATCTTTTATTATTTCTTTTATAGGTGTACTAGTTTCAGTAAGTAATAATTTTCTAAGCGACATTGAGCCTAGCAATACATCATTATTATCCACCACATAAATGGTGTGAACTTGTTTTACATGTTCTGCTTGTTTGCGCATTTCCCTAAGGCACTGTAGAGTGTTCCAGTTCTCATTTACTTTAATTAATTCTTTCGCCATCAAGCCACCTGCAGAATCTTCAGGGTAAGATAGCAAATCTGTAATATCGCTAGCGTGCTCTTTATCCTCAATATGGGATAAAACCTCCTCTTGTTTATCCTCCGAAAGTTCGCCAATTACATCAGCTGCATCATCCGATTCTAAGTTCTCAATTACTTCTTCAGCAATTTCTTTTGGCGTTAAATCAGAAAGCAAATCTTCCCTTAAATCATCATCTAATTCCATAAGAATTTCTGCTGATTTTTCTTCCTCAATTATTTGGTAAAGATATTGTGCCTGAGAAACGGAAAGTTCTTCCAAAATTTCAGCAATATCAGCAATATGCAAATCGGTAATCAAATTCTGCAATTTAGCAGTATTTTCCTGCTGGATTAGCACAGAGATTTCTTCTATAAATTGGGCTGTTATTTCAATTTTTTCTGACATACTTTTGTTATAATCACAAATTCATCTACCGATAATTCTTCTGCTCTTTTTTTCAGTAAATCGGTATGGGATAATTCATTTTCCAAAGAAAAGGATTTTAATGCATTTCGCAAAGTTTTACGCCTTTGATTAAATCCTGCCTTTACAATTTGCTTGAAAATTTTCTCATCACAAGGCAAGTTTTTTACCTTATTTCTTTTTAATCTTATTACGCCAGATTTTACTTTTGGAGGGGGAGTAAAAACATTTTCATCTACCGTAAAGCAATACTCAATATCGTAAAATGCTTGTAGCAAAACGCTTAAAATTCCTCTTTTTTTTCCTTTTTTAGCTACAATTCTTTCGGCAACTTCTTTTTGAAACATCCCTAAAACCTCTGGAATTACATTCTTGTTTTCAAAAACTGCAAATAAAATTTGAGAAGAAATATTGTAAGGAAAATTTCCAATTACTGAGAAGTTTTCTCCAAAAGTTTCTTGCAAATTGAGTTGCAAAAAATCTGCCTGAATAATGTGTTTCTCCAACTTTGGATAGTGAAGCGTTAAATACAAAACCGACTCTTTATCGAGTTCTACTAATTTCAGCTCAATATCTTTTTGAGAAAGAAACTGAGTAAGCACTCCCATTCCAGGCCCAACTTCTACTACTTTTTTTGCTTCTTCTGATAATAAATCAGTAATGGCTTCTGCAATATTTTCATCATTCAAAAAATGTTGTCCTAAATATTTTTTTGCCCTTACTTTATTCATAAGGATTGCTTTTCTTCCAGATTATCTCCCCTTAACTTTCGATATCGTTTTCGTGCCTCAGCAGTGTAAATACTACCTTTATATTCCAATAATATTTTCTCATAAAGTGCTTTTGCTTTTTCAGTATTTTTTAGCTTTTCCAAATAAATCTCTGCCAAAGTAAAAATGGCATCATCAGCTAAAATATCATAATAAAATTCCGTATTGATTTTTTCCAGAACCTCAACAGCTTTCTCAATTTCATTGTTTTTCAAATAAATTTTTGATTTTTTAAACAGAATTTCATCAGTAAGTGAATGTCCTTTATAAATAGTTAAAACACTATCAAGAGTAGTTAAACTTTCAATAAATCTATTCTGAAAAAAGAGCAAATCGGCCCTGGCGAAAATTTGCATTGGAACAACAGAAGTATCCAATCCAAGATTGTCCGTTATCAGCAAAGAAAGCTGCATAGCATCATTGGCAATAAGTTTGGAAGTAGATGCTTTAAGCACATCCAATTGCGCTTGTGCCCAATCAAAATCTCCTTGATAATAAGCAATTTTTGCTCTTCTTAATTTTGCCTCATGCCCTATTGGATTTTCTTTAAAACTTTTTTCCACTTGCGAATAATACAGCAGTGCCGTCCACACCTTATTGCTCAGCAGCATAATATCAGCATACTCCAATTTGCACTCAGCCAAATCGGTATCATAAAGTTGAGGGACAAGCATTGCCTCCTCCAAAATTTCAGCTGCTTTTTGTAAATCATGCATAAAAAATGCCTTAAAATGAGCATAATTGGAAAGCAGTAAAATGGTGTTTCTATTTTTGCCTAATTCTAAAATTATTTGCTGATAAAGCTGGTCTAATTCTGCCAAATGTTTTTCATTTTCTCCTTTTTCTACTATTTTATTATAGGCATATAATTTGTTGATATGCGCATCTATATAAAAAGTGTTTTCTGCTCCTTTTTTGATGACATAATCAAAGGCATCAATAGCTAAATTGTAATAGGAGTTGTCCAAGAAAATATCTGCCATTTCAAAAACTCTGAACCCATTTTCTTTAAGGCGTTTGTCAATGGCTTTGACTTGCAAAAAAGCCAATTCAAACTTATGGTTTTGCATAAAAAGCCATATCAGCATATCTGAAAAATCAGTTCCAGATTTTTCTTTTTGCACAAATTTTAGCAATTGTTTTTTTAGGATATTGTAATTTTTTGCACTCTCAATTCCATCATTATTTAGAAAAATTTGCAAATTATTTTTTACACTTTGTTTCTGATTAGGATGCTTCTGTATTAAATGCAAATAAGAGACAATCATATTTTCAGAATCGCCCATTTGTTTGTACACATTCGCCACTTGCATATCAAAGGGATAAGTGGGATTCAGCATCTTTGCTTTTTCATAAGTTTTAAGTGCCCAATCATACTGTTTTCTCAATACAAAAGCATTTCCTAAATTAATGGCTTGGCTTGTTTGTTTGCTCAAACTCTCTATTGCTGATTGATAGGTTTTTTTGGACTTTTTCTCCTTTTTATTTTTTTTCTGTAAAAAGCCCAAATCCACTTTGTAGTTTAAACTTTTAGGATATTTTTTTACAATTTTGGAAGCTAACTTCTCTGCATTTTTAAAATCCTCAACAGAAATAAGACAGGATAAATATGGGGTATAATAGGCAGCCGAAACGCTTTTCTTATTTAACTTTTGGTATAGCTCAATAGCTTTGCTATATTCTGCTTGTTGGTAGTACTGATATGCAAGTTTTGCATCATTGTTTTGCGCAAAAACAAAGGTGCTTATAAGCATGCATAAAAGCAGTATCTTTTTCATCAGTCTATAATGTCAAAGCCAGTATATTTTTGCAGTGCTTTGGGTATTTTTATTCCACTTTCAGTTTGATTGTTCTCAATTAAAGCAGCAAAAATTCTTGGTAGTGCCAACGCACTTCCATTTAGCGTATGGCAAAATTGTGATTTCCCATTTTCATCTTTATATCTTAACTTTAATCGGTTGGCTTGATAGCTCTCAAAATTGGAAACAGAACTTACTTCTAGCCACCTATCTTGTCCGGCTGAATACACCTCAAAATCAAAAGTTAGAGCAGAAGTAAAACTCAAATCGCCACCACAAAGTTGCAAGATTTTGTAAGGCAATTCCAACTCATCTAAAATAGAAGCGACATGATTTACCATCACATCTAAAGTAGCGTAAGATTTTTCAGGATGCCCGATTTGTACAATCTCCACTTTATCAAATTGGTGCAACCTGTTAAGCCCTCTCACATCTTTCCCATAAGAGCCAGCTTCCCTTCTAAAACATGGGGTGTAAGCAGTACATTTTATAGGAAATTCTTTTACAATTACATCTCTAAAAAAGTTGGTAACCGGAACCTCAGCAGTTGGAATTAAATACAAATTATCTTCCGTAAGATGATACATTTGCCCTTCTTTGTCGGGCAGTTGCCCTGTACCAAAACCAGATGCTTCATTTACCAAATGAGGCGGTAAATATTCTAGATATCCTGCATCTGTGTTTTTATCTAAAAAATAGGCAATTAATGCTCTTTGCAAGCGTGCTCCTTTTCCTTTATAAACAGGAAATCCGGCACCCGTAATTTTGTTTCCTAACTCAAAATCAATCAAATCATATTGGGTAGTGAGTTCCCAATGTGGCTTTGCATTTTCTGATAAAATTGGCTTCTCTCCTACTTCTTTTATGCTTTTATTATCCTTATCACATATTCCTTTTGGAACACTTGGATGAGGAACATTTGGTATCTGCACCAATAAATTTAAAATCTCTTTTTCTAAATTGGTGTATTTTTCTTGCAACACTTTACTCTCTTCTTTTATTTGTGCACAAATAACTTTTATTTCGTTTGCTTTTTCCGCTTCACCGCTTTGGTACATTTCTCCAATTTGTTTGGAAAGCTGATTGCTTTTAGAAAGCAAATCATCTAAGTTCTTTTGCGTTTCTTTTCTCTTATCATCTTTTTTAAGAAGCTGCTCTATAATAGTAGTAGCATCAAAATTTTTGATTTTGAGCAGCTGAATAATTTCGTTTTTACTTTCTCGTATGTTTGGAATATGTAGCATTTTATTTTCTTTTTTCAGCAGACAAATTTACACAAAAAAACTCTTGATAAATCAAGAGTTCTTTTAGATGCATATTTAAGTTAAGAAACCCTTAGTTAGGAACTACCGAAACATAGGATCTGTTATTTCTTTTTTTGGTAAACTGAACTTTTCCATCAGTAAGTGCGAAAAGCGTATGATCTTTTCCAATTCCCACATTCTCACCAGGATTATGAACAGTTCCTCTTTGGCGGACAATTATATTTCCAGCAATAATTGCCTGACCGCCAAAAATCTTTACTCCAAGCCGTTTACTTTGCGACTCTCTTCCGTTTTTACTACTACCTGCCCCTTTCTTATGTGCCATAACTTTTTAGTTTTATTTATTATTCCGCTTTCTTAGTTGTCTTTTTTGCGGTCGGTTTCTTTGATGTTTTTTTAGCAGCCGTTTTCTTTGCAGTAGTTTTTTTAGCTTTTGGCTTTGCTGCTGCTTTTGGGTTCGCATCCTTTTTTGGAGCAGCTTTTTTAGCTGCTGCTTTTTCGTCTATTTTTTGTATTTCAATTTTAGAAAGATATTGTCTGTGGCCATTTTTTACTTTGTAGCCCTTTCTTCTTTTCTTTTTGAAAATAATTACTTTATCACCTTTTAAGTGCTCTAAAACTTTAGCAGTAACCTTTGCGCCACTCACATTTGGAGCACCAACTTTTACTTTACCATCATTATCTATTAAAAGCACATTGTCAAATGTTACTTTTTCTCCTTCCTTTGAGTCCAATCGGTGAACAAAAATCTGTTGGTCTTTTTCTACCTTAAACTGCTGTCCTGCTATTTCAACTATTGCGTACATTATTTTTTATTTTCAAAATGGGCTGCAAATGTATAAAACTAATTAACTCTGACAAAAATAAATCAAATGTTTTTTGAATGCGTAAGATTTAGTTTCATCTTATAGTTTTAATAAGTTTTCATTTCTTATTTTTGTACAAAAAAACAACAAAAATGAAAAAATTGAACATCCTTATCGACTTATTACTTTTTATAAGCACAACATTATTTGCGCAAAATAGATGCGGAACGACTGAGTATCAGCAGCAAATTGAGAGCAATCATCCAGAAATTGCTGCTAAAAGAATCAAACTGGAAAACAATATTCAGAAATGGATACAAGAAAATCCTAACTATCAGCAAAAAGTAATCATTACAATTCCTGTTGTAGTTCATGTAGTTTATAATTCCCCTCAGCAGAATATCTCGGACGCACAAGTTCAATCGCAAATTGATGTATTGAATAAGGATTATAGAAGAACAAATATTGACAACATAATGACACCAAGCGTTTGGACATCAATTGCTGCAGATTGCGAAATAGAATTTTGCCTTGCAAATACTGATCCAAATGGAAATGCTACTACTGGGATTACCAGAACTCAAACCTCTCAAAACTCATTCTCTATGCAAGGAGACCCTGTAAAATCTTCATCAAGCGGAGGTAAAGATGCTTGGTCAAATAATGATTATTTGAATATTTGGGTATGCAATTTGGGAAGTGGACTTTTAGGATATGCTACCCCTCCTTTTGGTAGTATTGGTAGTAATGATGGAGTAGTAATTGGTTATAATTATTTTGGAGATATGGGTACTGTACAAAATCCTTATAATAAAGGAAGAACAGCCACTCATGAAGTTGGGCATTGGCTAAACTTAGATCATCTGTGGGGTGGTGGATTTGGCACTTGTGGAAATGACAATATAAACGATACGCCAACACAGGAAGAAGAGAATTATGGCTGTCCAGCTTTTCCACATAATGCAAATTCTTGTGGAACTACAAATGCCAATGGCGATATGTTTATGAATTATATGGATTACACCAATGATGCATGCATGAATATGTTTACTCAAGGGCAAAAAACAAGAATGATTGCGGCTATTAATCAGTCTAGACAAAACTTATTGAACCATAACCTTTGTGGAGGAACACCTCCACCACCATGCTCTCCAATTACTCCACCAATTGCAGAAGATTTTCAAAGCGGTACAATTCCAAATTCTTGGAGCATCAGTAATTCGGATAACGACAAAACATGGGAGATAACTACTACTGCTGGCTTTAATAGTAGTTCTTCTATTTATATTAATAATGCCGATTATTCGGCTAATAGTGAAGTAGATGATTTGATTCTTCCTCCAATGGATTTGACTACTTTACCCAATATTGAATTGTCATTTGATTATGCTTATGCGCTTTGGACTGACCCAACAGCAACTCCAAATTATTCTGATACTTTACAAATATGGGTATCGGATGATTGTGGTAGCACATGGCAAAAACTATGGGAAAAAGCCGGATTGAATTTGGTAACTACAACTCCTACTTTTACAGGAGCAGCTTGGACTCCTTCTACAAATAATGATTGGAATTCCAAGATTATAAATTTGAATAATTATACTGCTGAAGATGATTTTATGCTTAAGTTCAGAAATATAAATGATTATGAAAATAATTTGTTTTTAGATAATATCAATATTTCAGCAAGTGGAACTTCTACTATTTTTGATTTAAATAACTCAGAAAAAACGCTCATAAAAATTGTAGATGTTTTAGGAAGAACTACTACAAACAAAAGCCAAAAAAACAATCCTTTATTCTACATTTATGATGATGGAAGTGTGGAGAAAGTGATAAGAGTTCAGTAAACAGTAGACAGAATACGGTAGGCAGAAATCAGTAGAAAGTCCATAGACCATAGAAAAGATAATGTAACAATTTGGTGATGTGCTGATGGGATAATGTAGTAATTAAACAATGTAAAAATTTAAACTTACCATTATGAATGGTTTACGCTTAAAATCAATAGGAATTGTAAGGGCTACAGGAATTATT
>CAYVKX010000004.1:10451-43108 GCA_964452095.1 uncultured Weeksellaceae bacterium | reverse complement strand
AAAGTAACGGTTATATGCTCAGTTTTCTTAACAACAAATACCGTTTGGATAAATCCTATATTTTTTCCAAGCAAAGCATCAATGCAATAAAAGATAATTCCTTTCAAAAAATATATTCTCACGAGTTTAGAAGCGTTTTTAGTTGGCCTTTTAGTGAGGTGTTTAGCACAAGAAATTCCATTAGTTATAGGTATGATGAAGAAGTTTTTTTGGCTACTGATATTTGGAATTTGATGAAAGAAAATACTTTTAGCAATTGGATAACCCTTAGAAATGAAGTGATTTTTGATAACACCATCAATAAAGGAATTAACCTTTATAATGGAGGTAGATATAAGTTTTTTGTAGAGTATTATAAGGAGGTAGAAGAAAAAAAATCGGATATTTTTATTTTAGGATTAGATGCTAGAAATTACACAAAAGTGAGTCATTCAATTATTTGGGCTAATAGAATTGCGGCAAGTACTTCCTTTGGAAATCAGAAGTTGCTTTATTATATGGGAGGGGTAGATGCTTGGCTTTTCCCAAAGTTTAACCAAGGTGCTGAGGTAGCAGAAGATGAAAATTATGCTTACCAAACTTTGGCTACAAATATGAGGGGTTTTAATCAAAATGTGCGAAATGGAAATAGCTTTTTTGTAGTAAATACCGAACTTAGAGTCCCTCTTTTCAAATACATTTTAAGAAGACCAATTACTTCTGATTTTCTTGCCAATTTCCAATTGGTAACTTTTGCTGATTTTGGTACTGCTTGGAATGGAGCAACTCCATTTTCCAAAGAAAATCAATTTAATTTTGAGGTGATTGAAAATGGCCCTATTACCATAACTATCGATAATCAAAAAAATCCTTTTGTGGGTGGTTTTGGCTTTGGCGCTAGAAGCAGATTG
This sequence comes from uncultured Weeksellaceae bacterium, assembly GCA_964452095.1. Classification (GTDB taxonomy): domain Bacteria; phylum Bacteroidota; class Bacteroidia; order Flavobacteriales; family BACL11; genus DUAL01. Next base: position 42,218 of record CAYVKX010000004.1, on the reverse strand, counting down.
TTTGGGTATTTTGTACGTGCCGATTGGGCTTGGGGAGTGGAAGACGGTTATGTGCTACCAAATATTTTATATATATCTTTGGGGCTTGATTTCTAAAAATAAAAATATGAGCATTTCAACTATTATTATTCTAATTATTATTGGGTTATTAGCCGGAGTTTTAAGTGGAATAGTTGGAATTGGTGGCGGACTTATAATGATTCCTATGATGATGATTTTCTTAGGATTAAACCAGCACACCGCACAAGGCACATCTTTGGCAGTAATGCTTCCTCCTATCGGAATAATGGCTGCACTTAGTTATTATAAGGCGGGCTATGTAGAATGGAAATATGCACTAATAATTGCAGCAACCTTTATTATTGGTGGTTATTTTGGAGCCAAGTTTGCAGTTAGTATTTCTCCTAACTTGTTAAAAAAAGTTTTTGGAGCTGTATTGCTTGTTGCAGCCATAAAAATGATTTTTGGCAAATGAAGTTGAAAGAAAAAATACAGAAATTAGCTGCTGAAAATTTAGCAGAAATCATTGAGATAAGAAGATATATTCATCAACATCCTGAACTTTCTTTTCAGGAATATGAAACTTCTAAATACATAAAATCTGTTTTGAAAAGTTGGGATATTCCTTTTCAGGAAAATATAGCCGATACAGGAATTGTGGTGCTTTTAAAAGGAAATAATTCAGAAAAAAGTTGTGTGGCTTTAAGGGCAGATTTTGATGCTTTGTCAATACAGGAAGAAAACGAGCTTGAGTATTGTTCCAAAAATGATGGAGTGATGCACGCTTGCGGACATGATGCGCATACGGCTGCACTATTAGGAGCAGTCAAAATATTGCATACACTTCAATCCGATTGGGAGGGAAGTATAAAATTTATTTTTCAGCCAGCAGAGGAACGATTGCCAGGAGGAGCACAACAAATGATAAAGGAAGGTGTTTTGGAAAATCCAACAGTAGATAGTATGTTTGGGCAGCATGTTTTTCCAGATTTGGAAGTGGGAAAAGTGGGCTTTAAGGCAGGTATGTATATGGCATCTACTGATGAGTTGCACATCACAATTAATGGAAAGGGAGGGCATGCGGCATTGCCTGAAAAAAATAAAAACCCCATAAAAGTAGCAAGCAAATTGACATCAGCATTGTATGATTATTTTGATAAGGAAAAAGAAAATCCGTCTGTTTTTTCCATAGGATTTATTAATGGAAATGGCTCTACCAATGTAGTGCCTGACAAAGTAAAAATGATGGGAACCCTAAGGGCAATGGATGAAGATTGGCGAGTAAATGCTCACAAAAAAATGATGGAAATTGCAGAAGAATTAGCTAAAAAACACAATATTGAAATTGATTTTGAAATTAGAAAGGGCTATCCTTTTTTGGAAAATGATACTGTCCTTACTACAAAAGCAATGGAGTCGGCAAAAAAATATCTTGGAGAGGAAAATGTAATTGCTCTGCCAATAAGAATGACAGCAGAGGATTTTGCTTATTTTACAAAAGAAGTTCCTTCTTGTTTTTATCGCTTGGGAACTGCAAATAAGGAAAAAGGAATTACTCATGGTTTGCATACTTCCCGATTTGATATTGATGAAAATTCCCTTGAAATAGGAATGGGCTTAATGGTTTGGCTTACTATTAGCTAATCAACTTTTTTCCAATGCTAGTAAATTCCTCAGCAAATAGTTTTATTCTATCTTTCAAATCATCATTGGATATATTGTCGCCTTCAAAATCTTTTCCTGTGGCATATACAATTCTTGGCAGTTGTATCATGCGCCACTCATTCATGCAAATTTGGGTAAGATGCATGGTAGAAAGGTAACTTCTCTCTCCGCCAGCTGCACATACAATACCAAAAAACTTACCTACACCACCGCCACAACAATTATCCAAAATTATTTTCAATCCATCATTTACTGAATAACAATGCACGCCCATTCCAAAAATAATGTTGTCCGCCTTTTCTACTTTTTTTGTTAATTCTTCCATGCTTGGGCTTGCCCCTTTATGGCAAGGAAGTAGCTCCATTTCTCTGGCATCTAGCAGTTCTGCATTAACTCCTTTTGCTTTTAGCAATATTCCTATCGCCTCACACAGAATAAAGGAACGAGATGTTTTTGATAATGAGCTTGAAATAATTAGTGTATTCATATTTTAGTTTCCCATTTGTGAGATAAACTGAATGCGCATTGTTCTTAGATCCTCATCTGTAAATTCATCTTCCTCAAATTCTGCTCTCAATTCTTCAAAAGAGGCTTCCTGAGAATCCGTTAAAACCTCCTCAAATTCCTCAATTTGATAATCCTCAAACATCTCATTTATCAGATACGAAAGATTTATTTTTGTGCCAGAATCAACAATAGATTCTATTTCAGTAAGTAGCTCATCTACGGTAATTCCTTTTGCAGAAGCAATGTCCGATAAAGGTAATTTTTTATCAATATTTTGAATAATATAAATTTTATTAGCCGACTTGTTCGCCAAGGATCGTACCACCATATCTGATGGGCGTTCAATCTCATTTTCCTCCACATATTTTTTAATAATATCAATGAAAGATTGTCCGTACTTTTGTGCTTTTCCTTGTCCAACTCCTTGAATCTGGCTCATTTCCTCCATACTAATTGGGTACTGATTTGCCATATCAGTAAGGGATGGCTCCAAGAAAATAATAGGCGGAGGTAATCCTTTTTCTTTTGCAATTTTCTTTCGGTGGTCTTTTAGTATTTTAAACAGCATCATATCGGCAGCAGCACCTTTTTGCTGTACAGAAGATTCTGATGTAATTTTATCATAATCATGGTCTTCTGTAAGTTGGAAAGTATAAGGTTTCTTCAAGAAATCATGTCCCTTTTCTGTTATTTTTAGTATTCCGTAAGTTTCAATTTCTTTAGTAATAAGCCCTGTTACATATGCCTGCCTAATTACTGCATGCCAAAACTCCTTGCTTTTGTCCGAGCCACACGCAAATACATCACTAATTATGAATTGGTGTTGTTTTATTAAACTATTACTCTCGCCCACCAATACTTTTACCGTTTCTTTTGCCTTGAAACTTTCATTACAAGCAAGCATTGTTTCAATTAGTTTTTTCACAAAACCCTTCCCTTCAAATTTTGGTTTCGGATGCTTGCAATTATCGCACATTTCCTCACAATTCTTATCATCAAACTCCTCTCCAAAATAATGTAAAAGATATTTTCTTCTGCACATAGAGGTTTCAGCAAAAGAGATGGTTTCCAGTATTAAAAGCCGCCCAACTTCTACTTCTGAAACAGGTTTTCCGTGCAAGAAATTTTCTAATTTTTCAATGTCCTTGTAAGAGTAAAAAGTTACACAATGTCCTTCACCTCCATCTCTTCCAGCACGACCAGTTTCTTGGTAATATCCTTCCAAACTTTTAGGGATATCATGATGAATTACAAAGCGAATATCGGGTTTATCAATTCCCATTCCAAAAGCAATTGTTGCTACAATCACATCTACATCTTCCATCAAAAAAGCATCTTGATGTTGTCCCCTAACTTTACTATCCAATCCGGCATGATAGGGCAGTGCATTGATGCCATTTACTTGCAGGGTTTCAGCAATTTCTTCTACTTTTTTACGACTCAAACAATAAATAATTCCTGATTTCCCTGTATGTTGCTTTATAAATTTGATAATCTCTTTCTCCACATTTATTTTTGGGCGGATATCATAATAAAGATTGTCTCTATTAAAAGAATCCAAAAATAGTTTGGCATCCTCCATTTTCAAATTCTTTTGTATATCTAATTGTACTTTTGGAGTGGCTGTTGCGGTAAGTGCAATAATTGGTCTTCTACCAATATTCTCAATTATTTGTCTGAGTTTTCGGTATTCTGGGCGAAAATCGTGTCCCCATTCTGAAATGCAATGTGCCTCATCTACTGCATAAAAAGATACTTTTATCGTTCTGAAAAATAAAATATACTCTTCTTTGGTAAGTGATTCTGGAGCTACATAAAGTAGTTTTGTTTTACCAGAACTTATATCGTCTTTCACATCTTGCACTTCTTGCTTGTTCAATGAGGAGTTTAGTACATGAGCAATACTATCATCTTTATTAAATCCTCTTATGGCATCTACTTGGTTTTTCATAAGGGCAATTAAAGGGGAAACAACAATGGCCACACCCTCATCAATAAGGGCAGGAAGTTGGTAACACATAGATTTTCCACCTCCAGTTGGCATGATTACCAGAGTATCATTTCCAGCTTGTAAATTTTCAATTATTTCCTTTTGCCTCCCTTTAAAACTGCTAAACCCAAAAATCTTTTTCAGATGTTGGTGCAATATAGTTTTAGTTTTTTCCATTCAGTTATCAATATATTTTTAAAAGTAATACTTTTGCATTAAGTACAACTAAGGTATAAAAATAATATTATTTAATTAATTCTGACAAGAAATTGAAATCAATTTTTGAAATATTAGAAATAGCAAAATCGGTTATCCGATTAGAATCTGAGATTATAGGAGAACTAAGCGGTAAATTAAATGCTGATTTTGCAAAAGCAGTAGAGCTTATACTCTCATCAAATGGCAGAGTAATAGTTGCTGGAGTGGGTAAATCGGCAAATATTGCTAGCAAAATTGTGGCAACTTTTAATTCAACTGGTCAGCCAGCCGTCTTTTTGCATGCTGGGGATGCTATTCATGGCGACTTGGGAAACATTCAAAAAAATGATGTTGTAATTTGTATTTCGAAAAGTGGAAATACAGAAGAAATAAAATATTTGCTTCCTCTAATAAAAAATATGGGCAACAAAATTATTGCTATAAGCGGAAACAAAGACTCATATTTAACAAGTGAAGCCGATTTTGTATTGGATGCGACCGTTAAAAAAGAGGCTTGTCCGCATAACTTAGCCCCAACTTCAAGCACTACTGCTCAACTTGTTCTGGGAGATGCTTTGGCTATTTGCCTTTTAGAAAGCAAAAATTTTACTGATAAAGATTTTGCTCGTTTTCACCCTGGCGGCACACTAGGAAAGAAACTATATTTGAAGGTAAGCGATATTGTAAAAAATAATGAAGTGCCTTCTGTAAATCTGGATGAAAACATCAATAATGTAATTATTGAAATCTCCAAAAAAAGATTGGGTGCAACAGCAGTAATGGATGCTGGGAAATTGCTTGGAATTATTACGGATGGCGACCTTAGGAGAATGCTAGAAAAAGGAGTAAATATTGAAAGTGTTCTTGCCAAAGATATAATGAATAAAAATCCGAAAACTATTTCTTCCTCCGTACTTGCAATGGATGCTTTGAAATTGATGGAGCAGCATAATATTAGCCAACTTATTGTAGTTAATGAGGGTAATTATGTTGGCATTGTGCATATACACGATATACTTAAAGAGGGAATTTCATAAATGAGTGATAAGAAACAAAAAGAAGAAATGTCGTTTTTAGAACACTTAGAGGTGTTCCGGTGGCATTTGGTTCGTTCGGTTGCTGCTGTTTTGTTTTTTGCAATTATTGCTTTTATTTTTAAAGGAATTGTGTTTGATGGAATACTTCTTGCCCCAAAAAGCCCAGATTTTCCTACTTATAAAATACTTTGCTTAATCTCCCAGAATTTAGGAATGGGGGATGCACTTTGCATGGAAGAATTACCTTTTATTTTGATGAATATTAGCATGTCAGGGCAATTTAGTACGCATATTATGACTTCTATTGTTGTTGGTTTTGTAGTGGCTTTTCCTTATGTGTTTTGGGAAATGTGGCGATTTATTTCTCCAGCTTTGCACGATAATGAAAGCAATGTTGCCAGAGGGATTGTATTTTTTTCGTCTTTACTTTTTTTGATTGGGGTTTTGTTTGGTTATTATGTGGTAGCGCCTTTGTCAGTACATTTTTTGGGCTCTTATCAAGTGAGTCAAACTGTTGCCAATCAGATAAGTTTAAGTTCTTTTATTAGTACAGTTACTACCGTTTCCCTAGCAAATGGAGTTGTTTTTGAATTACCAATCTTGGTTTATTTCCTTACAAAAGTGGGCTTGCTCACGCCTGATTTTATGCGCACTTATCGAAAACACGCTTTGGTTTTAACCTTAATCTTTTCAGCAATAATTACTCCTCCTGATGTTACTAGTCAGATTTTGGTAGCATTGCCGCTTATGGTACTTTACGAGTTAAGTATTAAAATCTCCGCAAGAGTTCTCAGAAAACAAGAAAAACAACTACAAAAACAATGAAATTAAAAGCAGAAAATATTGTAAAATATTATAGCAAAAGAGCAGTGGTTGATGGTGTGAGTATTGAGCTTAATCAAGGGGAAATTGTTGGTTTGTTAGGACCAAATGGAGCAGGGAAAACTACTAGCTTTTATATGATGGTAGGGCTTATTTCTCCTAATGAAGGAAGAGTGTTTTTAGGGGAAGATGATATTACAGATTTGCCAATGTATAAAAGGGCACAAATGGGAATTGGTTATTTGGCTCAGGAAGCATCTGTTTTTAGAAAAATGACTGTGGAGGATAATCTTCTTTCGGTTTTGGAAATGACTAAGCTGAGTAAACAAGAACAAAAAGAAAAATGCGAATCCTTATTAGAGGAATTTGGCTTGCAAAAAATCAGAAAAAATGAAGGTGGACTATTATCTGGAGGGGAAAGAAGAAGAACTGAAATTGCAAGGGCATTGGCTACCAATCCAAAATTTATTTTGTTGGATGAGCCATTTGCTGGAGTTGATCCTATTGCTGTGGAGGACATTCAGCAGATTGTCGCCACTCTGAAAAACAAAAATATAGGCATACTAATTACTGACCATAATGTACACGAAACCTTATCGATTACCGATAGAGCGTATTTGCTTTTTGAAGGAAAAATTTTAATGTCAGGAACAGCAGAAGAACTGGCGGCAGATGAAAAAGTGAGAAAAGTATATTTAGGACAAAACTTTGAACTAAGATGATAATTGTTACAGGAGCAGCAGGTTTTATTGGAAGTTGTTTGGTGCGAATACTAAATGATAATGGGCATAATGATTTGGTAATTGTTGATGATTTCTCATCCGACAGGAAAAATAAAAATATAGTTGCCAAGCAATTTTCTGAAAAAATTCACAGAAATGATTTAATGAGTTGGCTAGAGGAAAATCATAGTAAAATTAACTTTGTTTTTCACATTGGCGCTAGAACCGATACAGCAGAATTTGACACAAATATATTAGATAAACTCAACTTAAATTATTCTAAAAGTTTATGGGAAAAATGCAGTAAATTTTCCATCCCACTTATTTATGCTTCTTCTGCTGCAACTTACGGAATGGGAGAATTTGGTTTTGATGATTCTCATAATTTAGTGGAGAAATTAAAACCACTTAATCCATATGGAATCTCAAAAAATGATTTTGATAAATGGGCTTTAAAGCAAAGTGAAAAACCTCCATTTTGGGCTGGCTTTAAGTTTTTTAATGTTTATGGTCCCAATGAGTACCATAAAGATAGAATGGGCTCAGTAATTTTACATACTTTTAATAAGATAAAGCAGAGTGATGAGATGCAACTTTTTCGTTCTCATAATCCTGAATTTAAGGATGGAGAGCAACTAAGAGATTTTATTTATGTAAAAGATTTATGTGATGTATTGCTTTTTATGATGAGGCACAAAACAGATTGCGGATTATATAATTTAGGGACGGGAAAAGCACGAACTTTTAATGATTTGGCTAAAGCTACTTTCTTGGCATTAAATAAAACGCCAAACATTTCTTATATTGATACGCCAAAGGATATCAGAGGTAAATACCAGTATTTTACTGAAGGTAATATGCAGAAACTAAGAAGTATTGGCTACCAAAAACCTTTTACAACTTTAGAAAATGGGGTGGAGGATTATGTAAAATCCTATTTAATTAAAGGGGAGTATTTTTAGAACCCACCATTAGAGTTCTTCTCTGAATTCCACTAAAAACTTTCGAATATTTTTCAAATGATTGATAATTTCGATATTATCAATAGTGTCCGTTTTATTTTCTCGTAATTTCTTTTTTGCTCCTTCCAAAGTGAATCCTCTTTCTTTGGTTAAATGATAAATAATTCCAATGTTGTCCACATCTTTTTTGGTGAACATTCTATTTCCTTTTTTGTTCTTTTTTGGTTTTAGAATATCAAATTCCTTTTCCCAAAATCGAATAGAAGAAACGCTTAAATCAAACATCTTGGCAACTTCTCCAATTGGGTAAAATAGTTTTTCTATGGGTTTGCTTTTAAGAGGCATTAGTCAAACGACTGATTATTTTGAGAGGAAATTTCCAGCATTTTTTCGTATTCAGTAGGACTCAAATCATTATAATAATAATTCACAGGATTTATTTTTCGCTTATTTTTTATTACTTCATAATGCAAGTGGGGCGCCACAGAAGTTCCCGTACTTCCCACATAGCCAATTATTTCTCCTCTTTTCACTTTTTGCCCTTTGTATACAATGTATTTTGTCATATGACCATAAAGGGTTTGATAGCCATAACCATGATCAATTACTACATGGTTTCCATAACCCCTTACGCTTCTTCTTACCTTATCTATTTTCCCATCACCAGTGGCGTAAATTGGAGTGCCTTGTGGGGCAGTAAAATCCATGCCAGTATGCAATTTTCTTGTTTTGTAAATTGGATGAATTCTGTAGCCGTATCCACTTGCCATTCTGCTCAAATCTTTATTGGAAATTGGCTGAATAGCGGGAATAGCAGCTAACATATCTGCTTTATTTTTTGCCAAATCAATTACTTCATCAAAGGATTTACTTTGAATATATAACTGCTTTGTGAGTTTATCCGCTTTTTTTGCAGCTTCAATTACCAACTCAGTATTAGAAAAATTCCGAATGTCTTTATATCTATTTACTCCCCCAAAACCAGCTTTTCTTATAGAGGAAGAAATAGGGTCTGCCTCAAAAATTACTCTATAAATATTATCATCCCTTTGCTGAATATCATCTAGTACAATATCAATTTGCGACATTTTTTTGTTCAAAATATCATATTGAAAAACTAAATTATCAATCTCTCTCTTTAATCTTTTTTCTTTAGGACTATCAAAAAACTGAAAGAAAACAATAACCATAATTAGCCCAAAAAAAGTACTTACTGATAAAAAGCCAAGCGTTCGCTTTAACTTATCAAAAGAGTTAAGTTCAATTCGTTTGTAACTTAGTGTTTTAGTATCGTAATAATATTTTACCTTAGCCATCTTAAAATTATTGCGCAAATTTACTTATTTTGCATTAGATAAAGCATGAAATACTGCTGATTTCTAACAACTTATTGTGAATTGTAAAATTAACAACAGAAAATGAAAGCCAATACACTCAGAGCGTTATACTTAGATTTCTTTAAAGCTAAGCAACATAAAATTGTTTCATCAGCACCCATGGTGGTTAAAAATGACCCTACTTTGATGTTTACAAATGCAGGAATGAATCAGTTTAAAGATATCTTTTTAGGAGATTCTGATCCAAAAGATTTAAGAGTTGCAAATTCCCAAAAATGTTTGAGGGTTTCTGGTAAGCACAATGATTTAGAAGAAGTTGGTCACGATACTTACCATCATACTATGTTTGAAATGTTAGGTAGCTGGAGTTTTGGTGATTATTTTAAAGAAGATGCAATAAATTGGGCTTGGGAGTTTCTTGTTGAAGTTTGTAAGCTAGATAAAGACAGACTTTATGTTACCGTTTTTGAAGGAGCACAAGAAGATGCTTTAGATAAAGATAATGAAGCTTTTAATATTTGGAAAAAGCATCTTCCTGAAGATAGAATATTGAATGGAAATAAAAAAGATAACTTTTGGGAAATGGGTGAGACTGGACCTTGCGGACCTTGTTCAGAAATTCATTTTGATAACAGAACTGATGATGAAAGAAAAGCCGTTAGCGGACAATCATTAGTGAATGAAGATCATCCTCAAGTTATTGAAATTTGGAATTTAGTTTTCATGCAATACAATCGTTTTTCAGATGGAAAATTAAAACCTTTACCAAATAGTCATGTAGATACAGGTATGGGGTTTGAGCGATTAGCAATGATTACTCAGGGAGTAAAATCCAATTATGATACTGATATTTTCCAACCAATAATTAGAACTATTGCAAAAAAATCTGGTTTGGAATATGGTGAAAATGAGGAGCAAGATATTGCAATGCGTGTAATTGCTGATCATATTCGTGCTATTTCGTTTTCTATTGCTGACGGGCAATTGCCATCAAATGTAAAAGCAGGGTATGTAATAAGAAGAATTTTAAGAAGAGCAGTGCGTTATGCTTCTACTTTCTTAAATCTGAAAACATCATTTATGTATGAGTTAGTTGATGTTTTGGCAGAGCAGTTAGGAGAGCAATTTAACGAACTTAAAGCACAGAAAGACTTAATTAAAAAAGTAGTAAAGGAAGAAGAAGAATCTTTTTTAAGAACTTTGGAAGGAGGATTAAAAAGAATAGACCAAATGATTTCAAAATCAGATGGAGCTATTTCCGGGAAGGAAGTATTTGAACTTTATGATACTTATGGTTTCCCAGCTGATTTAACTGCTCTTATTTTAAGCGAGAAAAATTTAGGTTTTAGTCAGGATGAATTTGATGCTGCAATGCAGGAGCAAAAAGACAGATCAAAACAAGCTGGAAAAGTAGAAAAAGGAGATTGGACTGTATTGATAGAAGATGAAACAGAAGAATTTGTAGGGTATAATAATTTAGAAACTGAAGTAAAAATAACTAGATATAGAAAGGTGGTATCGAAAGAAAATGAGCAATATCAATTGGTGTTTAATCTTACCCCATTTTACCCAGAAGGTGGTGGGCAAGTAGGTGATACGGGTGTTATTGAAAATGCAAATGAATCTATCACTGTTGTTGATACTAAAAAAGAAAACAAACTAATAGTTCATTTTTCTGATAAATTGCCACAAGATGTAAATGCAAAATTTACTGCAAAAGTAAATACTGATGATAGAAAAGCATCTGCAAGAAATCATACAGCTACACATCTACTTCATGAAAGTTTAAGAAGTATTTTAGGAGAGCATGTTGCTCAAAAAGGTTCATTGGTAAATCCAACTTATTTAAGGTTTGATTTTACTCATTTTTCTAAAATAGAAAAAGCAGATTTGAAAAAGATAGAAAAAGATGTTAATGCTAAAATATTAGCAAATATTGCTTTGAATGAACACAATAATCTGCCACTTAAAAAAGCTGAAGATTTAGGTGCTATCATGCTTTTTGGTGAAAAGTATGAGGATGTAGTTCGGATGATACAGTTTGACTCATCAAAAGAATTGTGTGGAGGAACTCATGTAAATGCTACTGGAGAAATAGGATTATTTAAAATATTATCAGAAGGGTCAACATCATCAGGAATAAGAAGGATAGAAGCTATAACTGGAGTAAATGCATTAAATTATCTGAACGATAAAGATAATTTATTGAAAGAAATTGGTGGATTAGTTAAAAATAAAGATCTTAAAAAAGGAGTTGAACAATTAGTTGCAGCCAATAAGCAATTGGAAAAACAACTTAAAGAATTTAAAAAAGCAAATGCAGGTAATGTAAAAGAGGAGCTTTTAAAAACAGCAGTGGATGTTAATGGTATTCGTTTTATTGCAGAAGAAGTAGAAATGGAAGCTGAGGATATGAAAAATATTTCTTTTGCACTCAGAAAAGAAGAGAACCTAGTAATGGTATTGGCTGCTAAAGTGGGTGAAAAAGCTCTACTTACGGTTATGCTTACTGATGATTTGGTAGCTAAAGGAATGAACGCTGGAGTTATGATAAGAGATATAGCAAAAGAGATACAAGGTGGAGGAGGCGGACAACCATTCTTTGCAACTGCTGGTGGTGCTAATCCATCTGGGATTAAAAAAGCTTTTGAGGTTGCTAAAAATGGTCTATATTCGTAGAAAAGTTATTATGAAAAGATTATTATTTATATTAAGTTTTCTTCTTGTTCAGCTTGGGTTTATCGTTTTGTTTCTGGTAATTACGACCCAAGAGAATACGACCATTATGTAAATGCTGATAGCGAAAGAGGGTATAATATGGCTGCTTATTTCCCTGAGGCAACAAGAAATTATCTACTAGGACTTACTTTAGGGTTCTAAGGATTAGATATTAAACAAAAGATTAAAAGCCCACCAATTGGTGGGCTTTTTTTATTACTTTTGAAACATGAAGCAAATCTTTATTCTCATCTTTTTTATTTTAATTTGTATATCCACTAAATCTCAAGATTTAACAATTGGATTGCAAGTAAATGATGTAACAAATCATCCAATGTTAAATGTATTAAAACCTTCTTACCTTAATACTATTACTGACCCTTCTTTTGGAACACAAATCAGAAGAATTACAAATGCAAATTCAGGAGAAAGAATAGTTCCTCTTTATTCAACAATACAAGCTTGGAATGCAGATGAAAGTTTAATGATTGTTTATGATGTTGATAATAACAAGCACTTACTTCTTAATGGTATGGACTACAACTTTATTCGCAACTTATCAGATATTAATCCTGATGATGAAGAGCAAATTTTCTGGAGTCATACAAACCCTAATATTTTGTTTTATATTGATGATATTACTGATGATTTAATAGAGTATAATGTTAGCTCTCAACAACAAAACATTATTGTAAATTTGGCTTCATTAGTTAGCAATCCTAATTATGTTAGTTGTGGTGATGATGTGCAAATGCAATCTTGGAATGATGATATTTTTACTTTCAGAACTTCTAACACAGATTTATATTCTTATCAGATATCTACTAATACAATTCAAACAATAAATACAGTTACACCTAGTACTAATTACGCCCCAAATGTTTCCTCAAGTGGTAATTTTTATTTTCATGAAGGAGACATATATGATGTTTCAGGTAATTATTATGGAGAGTTAAACCTAGATAACAATATTGAACATTCCTGTTTAGGAAAACTTACAAATGGTAATGAGGCATACTTTTCTATTGCATTTGAAGAAGGTGAATTTGGTGGATGTCAAGGAACAATTATCGCTCATGATTTAACAGATACTTCTTGTTTTCCCATAATTCCTTATGGTTCTGGCTATCCATATCCTCAAAGTGGAACGCATATTTCTGCTCTTGCTCACAATAATTCTGAAGGAGGATGGATTGCTGCTTCAATGGTTGGGTTTAATCAGGATGGACAAAGTATACTTGACCAAGAAATAATTATAGCTAAAGCAGAAAATGGAAATGTAAAAATATGTAGAGTTGCACATCATAGGTCAGATGAAGATGAGTTTAATTATTATGGAGAGCCTCATGTTACAATTAGCCCTAGTGGAAGTCGTTTGCTTTTTGCTTCTGATTGGAGCGGAATTGAAGATGGGGAATCAGTGGATTGTTATGTTGTTGAACTTCCAGTTTTTTATCAGACAACAGATATAACAGAAACAAACAACCCTAAAAAACTCCTACAAATTATAGATGTATTGGGTAGACAAATTATTTCTAAAGCCAATACTCTCCTATTCTATATTTATGATGATGGAACGGTAGAAAAAAAGATAGTTGTAGAGTAGCAGTCCTACACTAAACACGCTAAAAGTCCGCCAAATTGGTGGGCTTTTTCTATTTACTAGGAGAACTAAAAAAACCAACAACTAAAAACCAACAACTAACAACAATTCACTACTTTTGCCGACACAAAATTATTTTTATGGAATACAATACTGAGCGAGAACATCTTATCATCCCAGAATACGGGAGACATGTGCAAAAAATGGTAAAGCATGCTACCGAGATAAAAGACAAGAAAGAGAGGAAAGAATGTGTAGAGACAATTATTACCTTTATGGGACAAATGAATCCTCACCTTAGAGATATCCCTGATTTTACGCACAAACTTTGGGATCATCTATTTATTATGTCCGAATTTAAGATTGATGTAGAATCGCCATTCCCAATGCCAGAAAAGGAAAAGCTAGAAGAAAAGCCAGGGAAAATGCCTTATCCGAGAACAAAAATCAAGTTTCCTTTCTATGGTATAAATATTGAAAAAATGGTAGCTTATGCTTGCACAATGGAGGAAGGAGAATTAAAAGAAACCATGACAGGCATGATTGCTAATCACATGAAAAAAGATTACATCAACTGGAACAAAGCATTTGTGGATGATGATACAATATCAAAACACCTAAATCAGTTATCAGAAGGAAAACTAAAAACACATGCTGATTTTAAGTTGATTGATGATAAGGATATTCAAAAACCAAAAACTTATAAAAAGGTAAAAAAGAAAGGTAAAAACTACAAACACAAAAAAGGATACAAAAGAAGATAAATGGCTACATTTAAAGTTAAAGGAGGAATAAAGTTAAAGGGAGATTTACATCCACAAGGAGCAAAGAATGAAGCATTGCAAGTTTTGTGTGCCGTACTGCTAACTCCTGAGGAAGTAAGAATGGAAAATGTGCCAAACATTCGTGATGTAAATATCTTAATTGATTTATTGCGTGATTTAAATGTAAGCGTAAATAAACTTGATGAATCCACTTATACTTTTAAAGCCGATAATGTTGATGTTGATTATTTATCTTCTGATGATTATAAAACAAAAAGCAGCAGAATTAGAGGTTCAATAATGATAGTCGGACCACTTTTAGCTCGTTACGGAAAAGGATATATCCCAAAACCTGGTGGTGATAAAATTGGAAGAAGAAGGTTAGACACCCACTTTATTGGGTTTGAAAACCTAGGAGCAAAATTTGTATATGACAGTAAAGAACAATTCTACCGAGTAACTGCTGATGAGCTTAAAGGAACTGACATGCTACTTGATGAAGCTTCAGTTACTGGTACTGCAAATATTGTAATGACAGCAGTGATGGCAAAAGGTAAAACAAGCATTTACAATGCCGCTTGTGAACCTTACTTACAACAGCTTTGTAAAATGCTTAATTCAATGGGAGCAAAAATTACTGGTGTTGGCTCTAATTTATTACACATTGAAGGAGTAGAATATCTTGGAGGATGTACGCATAGAATTCTTCCTGATATGATTGAAATTGGGTCTTTTATCGGATTGGCTGCAATTACAAAATCAGAAATTACAATTAAAAATGTAGCTTATGATGAATTAGGGTTAATCCCTTCTGTTTTTGCAAAACTTGGAATAAAAATGGAAAGAAAAGGAGATGACATCTACATTCCATCACAAGATAGTTACGAAATACAATCCTTTATTGATGGTTCAATTCTTACTATTTCTGATGCTCCCTGGCCAGGGTTTACTCCTGATTTATTGAGTATTATTTTAGTTGTTGCATCTCAGGCAAAGGGTTCTGTTCTTATACATCAAAAAATGTTTGAATCAAGATTATTCTTTGTAGATAAATTGATTGATATGGGAGCTCAAATTATTTTATGCGACCCACATAGGGCAACAGTAATAGGGCTTAATCATCAGTTCAAATTCAAAGCAACAACCATGACTTCTCCTGACATTAGAGCAGGAGTTTCATTATTATTAGCTGCACTTGCTGCTGATGGAGAAAGTACCATACATAATATTGAACAAATTGACAGAGGATACCAAAACATTGACACAAGGCTAAATGCAATTGGCGCACAAATTACCAGAATTAATTAATTTGGTAATTTGAAAATGTGCTGATTTATTCTACAAACTAACAACCACAAACTACAAACCAATAAACATGAAAAAACTACTAATTATTACATTAATAAATTGCTTCATTGTTACATTATCCTTTGGACAAGAAATAGGATTAAAAATTGGGGATAAAGCGCCAGCATTAGCATGCAAAAGCCCAAACGGAAAAACCTTAAAACTATCTAGTTTGAAAGGGAAATTAGTCCTTATTGATTTCTGGGCTAGTTGGTGCGGCCCTTGCAGGAGAGAAAATCCTAATTTGGTGAGTGCTTATCAAAAATTTACAAAGAAAAAGTTCAAGCACGGAAACGGATTTGAGATTTATAGCTTATCACTTGACTCCAAACAAAAAGCATGGGTTAAAGCTATTAATAAAGATCAACTTTTTTGGGAATATCATGTGTCCGATTTGGGCGGTTGGCAATCAGAAGGTTCTAAAAAATATGATATTCATTCCATTCCAAGCAATGTACTAATTGATGGAAAAGGAATAATTATTGCTAAAAACTTGAAAGGTGCAGCACTTCACCGTTTTTTAGAAAATTCTACAATTAAATAAATGCTACTGACAAATTGTCTTTTTCATTTGCTTTGGCAAAGCATTTGCAGTACAAATTAGTGTAAAACAAAAAAACTATGAGTAAAAAGAAAGAAGAAAAAAGTAAAGCAAAAGAAATGGAAGAAATTTCAGTAGAAGAAAATACCGAAAAATCAGAAGAAAAAGCGGAGGAGATTCCGCCAACAACTGAAGAATTATTAGCTGCTGAAAAAGATAAAAACCTTAGACTTTTTGCTGAGTTTGAGAATTTTAGAAAAAGAACTGCAAGGGAAAGAATAGAACTTTTCTCCACTGCCGGACAGGACATAATGACCATTTTACTGCCAATTTTGGATGATTTTGAGAGATCAATTAAAGCCAATAATTATGATAAAAAACATGGTGTTTTTCTTATCTACAATAAGTTAAAATCATCCTTAGAAGCAAAGGGTTTAAAGGAAATGGAAAGCCCAACTGGGAAAGATTTTGATACAGAAATTCATGAGGCAGTAAGTATAATTCCAGCAGAAAAAAAGAAAAAAAGAAACAAAATTATTGATACGGTAGAAAAAGGATATTTACTTGGAGGAAAAGTAATCCGACACGCCAAAGTAGTGGTAGCTAACTAAAAAGAATAAGTATGTCGAAAAGAGATTATTATGAAGTTTTGGGAGTTAGCAAAAGTGCGGATGCTAAAGAAATAAAAAAAGCATATCGGAAATTAGCACTTAAATACCATCCGGATAAAAACCCAGACAACCCTTCTGCTGAAGAAAAATTTAAGGAAGCTGCTGAAGCTTATGATGTATTAAGTTCTGCCGATAAAAAACAAAGGTACGACCAATTCGGGCATGCAGGAATGGGTGGTGCTGCTGGAGGAGGATTTGGTGGTGGTGGCTTTGGAGGTGGAGGAATGAATATGGATGACATTTTCAGTCAGTTTGGTGATATTTTTGGGGGAGGAGGTTTTGGAGGGGGCGGAAGCAGAGGTAGGCGAGTTGTAAAAGGAACTAACCTTAGAATCCGATTATCCTTAAACCTAAAAGAAGTAGCTGAAGGAGTTGAAAAAAAGATAAAAGTTAGCCGACTAGTAAATGCTGAAGGTGTAACCTATACCACTTGTGGCACTTGTAATGGAAGTGGACAAGTAACTAGGGTAAGTAATACAATTCTAGGGCAAATGCAAACCTCAAGCCCGTGCCCACATTGTGGTGGTAACGGTAAAAGTATCAATAAGCGTCCATCAGGAAGTGATGCAAACGGCATGATAAAAGAAACTGAGGCTGTAAAAATCACAATCCCTGCTGGTGTTGAAGATGGAATGCAACTAAAAGTTAGTGGAAAAGGAAATGCGGCACCTTTTGATGGTGTAAATGGAGATCTGATTGTACTCATTGCTATTGAAGATCATGAAAAATTAATCCGTGATGGAAATAATTTGCATTTTGACCATTACATTAGTTTTGCTGATGCTGCACTAGGAGCTAATTCCGAAATTCCAACTGTTACAGGAAAAGTAAAAATCAAATTAGACCAAGGTATTCAAAGTGGTAAGATTTTACGCTTAAAAGGGAAAGGATTACCATCAGTAAATGGATATGGCAAAGGAGACTTACTAGTACATATTAATGTTTGGACTCCTCAAGGATTATCAAAAGAGGAGAAGAAATTCTTTGAAAACTGCAGAAAATCAGATACTTTTACGCCAAACCCTTCTAGAAGTGACAAATCATTCTTTGATAGGGTAAGAGAAATGTTTGGATAATATATGCAAGAAAACCTCCTTATAGTAAAAGATGTTGTAAAGCAATATGGGGATTATACTGCATTAACAAATGCAAATATTTCAGTCCCTAAAGGAAGTATTTACGGATTGCTAGGTCCGAATGGAGCAGGGAAAACTACTTTAATGCGCATCATCAACCAGATTACTGCACCAGATAGTGGTGAAGTTGTTTTTGATGGAGAGCCTCTACAAGAACATCACATTTCTGAAATTGGCTACATGCCAGAAGAGAGAGGGCTTTACAAAAAAATGAAGGTTGGGGAGCAAGCTCTTTATTTAGCTCAACTAAAAGGAATGAGCTACAATGAGGCTTTAAAAAAACTAAAATTCTGGTTTGAAAAACTTGATATTCTAAGTTGGTGGAATAAAAAAGTAGAGGAGCTAAGTAAAGGAATGGCGCAAAAAATACAGTTTATTGTCACTGTAATTCATGAGCCAAAACTCTTAATTTTTGATGAACCATTCTCGGGTTTTGACCCAATAAATGCTGCAATTATCAGAAAAGAAATCTTGGAACTAGCTGAAAAAGGAACAACTATTATCTTTTCAACTCACAGGATGGAATCAGTGGAGGAGATTTGCGATCATATTGCTCTTATCAATAAATCAAAAACGATATTAGAAGGGACAATTGAAAATATTAAAAAACAATTTACCGCTAATACTTTTGAAGTTGTAATCTCAAAAGGAGAACTTACAGAAAATGATATTTTCACTATTATCTCTAAGAAAGAGAATACTTATCATATCAAGCTTAAAGAAGGGAAATCAGCTAAAGAAATTTTAGAAAGCATCCTAAAAGATGCAGAAATCATTTCCTTTAAAAAGGAAACACCAACAATGGAGGATATTTTTATTAAAGCCGTGAACAATGCATAAAATTTGGCTCATTATAAAAAGAGAATACCTTGTAAGGGTAAGAAAAAAGTCATTTATTATAATGACAATTCTTGGGCCAATACTTATGGCGGCACTTATGATAGTTCCTACTTACTTAGCAGAAGAAAGTCAAGAGAACAGAATTATTGCGCTTAATGAAAATGTAAACTACACTTTGGAAGATAGTGAGTTTATCCACTTTACAACTATCCCATCATCAGAAGCAGAACTACTTAAGACTGATTTTAGCGAAAGTCCGTTTTATGCACTACTATATATAGAGGGAGAAAATTTTACGCTTTATTCCAATCAGCAGATTAGTTTATCAGTAAGTAAATCTATAGAAAGACAACTAGAACAACTTATAGAACACGAAAAACTAAAACTTTTAGGAATTGATTTACAAATACTAGAAGATGCAAGTACTGAAATAAACATCACGACCAAGATAATTTCAGAAGATGGAAATACAAGTAATTCCCAAGCTGAAGCTAGTATGGGAATCGGTTTTATTAGTGGGATACTTATATATATGTTCATTTTTATGTACGGAACTATGGTTATGAGAGGTGTTATTGAAGAGAAAACCAGCAGAATTGTAGAGGTAATCATTTCATCAGTTAAGCCGTTTCAATTAATGATGGGTAAAATACTAGGTGTAGCTTTGGTAGGGCTTACTCAATTTGTACTGTGGATACTCCTTACAATAATCATATCAACAGTAGCTGAACTTGCTTTTTTAGATGTAAATGCTATTTCTACTGAAATGAGCAGTAACGATCAATCAGTGATATTAGCACAAGTAGTTGAACTTACTGGGGGAATAAATCTTTTACAGATTTTCTTAGCATTTATATTTTACTTTTTAGCGGGCTACCTTATGTATAGTTCGTTATTTGCAGCAGTTGGCTCGGCAGTAGATGCTGAAGCAGACACCCAACAATTTGTACTACCTATAACTATACCATTAATACTTTCCTTTGTATTGATAGCACCAATAATGGAAAACCCAGATGGCACATTGGCTTTTTGGATGAGTATGATACCTTTTACCTCTCCAGTAATAATGATGGTTCGTTTACCCTTTGGTGTAGCAAACTGGGAATTGGCACTTTCTATAGGAATACTTATAGCCTCCTTTATAGGGACAACCTGGTTGGCTGGGCGTATTTACCGTACAGGAATACTGATGTATGGAAAGAAAGCTTCTTATAAGGAGATCTGGAAGTGGCTTAAGTACTAGAGGAAAGAAAGATAATTGTAACAATGCAATGTGCTAATTTGATGATGTGCTGATGAGAAGATAATGTAACAATTAAGCGATATAACGATTAACATTTAACTAATAGCCCAACACTCATAACTCAAAAACAGTACCTCAACAATTCTCTACTTTTTAAAAAAAAAACACTCATTTTTACGCTTTTTCGCATAAATATCAACTTTTTTAGCTAAGCAATACGCAAAATAATACACAGATTTACTAATTGATATTCAATCACTTAACTCACATACAAACATTTTATTGTTAAAAAGAGTGCTTTTTATTAGGCGACAATTGTTTAAGAGGTTTATCTTTGCACTTGTATTAACCAAATTAAATTTAAAATTATGAAAAAGAATTTACGAAACATTTTAACGCTTGCGTTAGGATTTGTAACAATTGTCGCTACTGCCCAAACATGGGATGCTGGCTCTAGATCAAGAGTTGACATGGGTGGCGATAACGATCGGTTTGATGCCGAACAAAGAACTTCTCTTGGTGTAAACTGGGGAGGTGATGGCTGGGGTATTAATGTTAGTGGTAATCTTAACATGGGTACTGACGGCAACAATGGAATGTCATGGAATGAAGCTTATGCTACTACTGACATTATGGGTTACGCTTCTTTATCTGCTGGTCGCCAAGCTCTTGAGTATGGTAGCGGTGCTATTATGGGAGCTAACGATTGGGCTGCAAACCCAAACACTGTTGATGCAGGTGTATTTGCTATCAACAATGACATGATGGACCTTGATTTAGGTGTATCTATGTACAACTCAGGTGTTGCAGGGGAAGAAACTACTAGTAATTACTTTATCAATGCTGCTAAAGCTGATGGTGATTGGAATGTAAATCTTCTTTACATGAGTAACTCTGACGAATCTACTGCTATGGGATTAGATTTCGGTTACGCTATGATGGGTGGAGACCTTGATTTGGCTGTATCTTACAACACTGCATCAGGTGCTGTTGATGAAGATATGATGTCATTAGGTGCTACTTACAATGTAAACGAAAGCATGTCTGTTTCTGCTACAAGAACTACTTATGGTGAAAACGGTTTTAACATGGACGGTTCTAACATGGGTGATGTTGATTCTTGGAATACTCACGGTAATATGGGTTACTTAAGTGCTAATGATGAAGATTTAGCTTTTGGCGTATCTTACGGAATGGGCGACTTTAACTTAGGAGTTACTATGCACAAAGTTACTAATGATGCTAATGCTGATAGAAGTGTTACTGAAGCTAACCTTAGCTACACTATGAGTGATAATGCTAACTTAGGATTGAAGTATGCTACTGATGATAACGGTACTGATACTGAAACAAAATATATGTGGTTAACTTTATCTGTTAATCCGTAATTTTATTACCGATACAATGATTAAAAAGAGCCCCAATTGGGGCTCTTTTTTTATGCTCTTTTTTCTCTAGTTAATGCTATCTTGCTTAACAAATTGCTGTTAACAACTGCAAAATATGCTTTAAGTACAAAACACAAACATTCCTATCTTGCAAACATTATTAACCATAAAAAATTAAAAATGAAAAAAGTATTATTAACAGCAGTATTAGCAATGGGAACATTGTTTGTTTCTGCACAAGATTTCTTAGTTACTACAACTATTGAAAAAGATGCGAATGATGAGTACAGCACAGAAAGTTTTACTAATAACCTAGGTTTTGGTTATATGGTAACTGACAAGTTCATGGGAGGTATTACTATGGCTGATGCAACTTCTGATGCTGCAGCTGATTCAGCTGGCGTAATCACTGAGTCAATTGCTTCAGAAATGCAATTGTTTGTGCGTTACTACCACTCAGAGAATTTATTCGTATCTCTTACTACTCCTTGGGGTAGTGATGTAGAAGGAGTATCTTCTACTGATTTAGCAAAATTAGGAGTAGGGTATTCTATAAATGTATGGAATGACCTAAATGTTGAAGCAAACTACTCTATGCTATTGAATGCAGATGCTAATGATGACAGAAAAGGAGCTTTTAACTTTGGATTATCTTACAGATTCTAAGAAAACACTTTCTTAAAAATAAAAAAGCCAGCTAAAAGCTGGCTTTTTTTATGCTTTATAATTTATAACATATTTTTAGGAATATACTCTAGGAGGTTCAATATCTGCCGGTCTGGAAAACTTTTCAGCATTCAACAAATTATTTACCATAAAATTAAGTTTGATTGTTTTACTGAATTGAACCCCGAAATTCATATCAATCATGAAATCCCCATTTTTATTCTTATCTCTAGATGAATTTATTCCAGGTATTGCAGGAGGAATATTCGCTTGAGGAATCCCCTCATTAACCAATGGAGTTGTAAAAACCTTATCAATATTACGCATATAGTCATTATAAGCACAGTTAATACCAAAAGTATATTTATCTAAGTGCATTAGATCTAACTTGCAGACATGCTGATATCTGTACTTTAGAATTGTACTATCCGAACTACTATTATTAAATGTAATAGGGTTAATATACCCGAAATGATTTGTTTCTTCATAAACAGAATCAGGATAAACAGCAATAGGATTCATATAAGTATAGCCAATCATAAAATCAAATCTCGCCTTATTGCTTTGCTTATAATCTCCATAAAATTAATATTGAAAATACGGTGTAGTGTTGTCCTTTAGCATATCTTTTGCTAATGACAAACAGTATTAAACTAAGTGCTAAAAATATGACAGCTATTAAGAGTTCGTCTAAACTAAAAAACATTTATTGCAATTCTATTTTTTTTTACATTCGTTATATCAGCATTAACATCAACATATATAACATCTGAAAAGAACGAGAAATTCATACCCTTTTTATGAGCTTCTTGTGTAGTGTAATCTCCCCAAAAATTGAGACAGTTTGTAAGTAGACAAAAAAAGCTTACTTTTAAAAAACTGTAATTATGAAATCAAAGAGATTTAAACCGGAGGAAATCAGCAGGATATTAAAGTCCTATGATGATGGTAAAAGTGTAAAAGACATCCTTAGAGATTGTGGGATTAGTAAAGCCACTTTTTACAAGTGGAAGCAAAAATATCAAGGTATGGATGCAGCTGATTTAAAGCGTTTAAAGGAGTTAGAGCGAGAGAATCAGCAACTAAAAAGGATGTAGCCTTAGACAAACATCTTTTAGAAGTTATTTTAAGAAAAAAGATTTAAAGCCCTGTATAAAAAAGCAGCTTGTTTTAGAATTCAAATCTGAGGAAGAAGTCAGCACCAACAGGGCATGTCGGCTTATAAATTTGAGCAAATCAGGATTCTATTACAAACACAAAAAGAAAGATGACAGTATGTTAATAGAGGCATTAAATAAAAATGTAGAGGAGCATCCTTTAGAAGGGTTTTGGCTCTCTTATCATAGAATTAGAAACAATGGTAATAAATGGAATCATAAACGCTTGTTTAGAGTTTATCAGCAAATGGGACTTAGCTTGAGAAGGAAAAAAAAGAAACGCCTTCCTGCAAGGATTAAAGAACCTTTAATTGTCCCAAAGATGATGAATGATACTTGGAGTATTGATTTTACTTCTGATGCTTTAGTAAATGGCAGAAAGTTCCGATCTTTTAATGTGATGGATGATTATAATAGAGAAGCTCTTCATATTGATATTGAGCATTCTTTTCCGAGCAGAAAGGTAGTTTGTATTCTTAACCGATTGTGTAAGAAATTAGGGAAACCTAAGAAGATAAGAATGGACAATGGACCAGAGTTTATTGCTCATATCATTAAAGATTGGAGTAGTTTTATGAGCATTAACTTTCATTATATACAGCCAGGAAAACCTACTCAAAATGCGTTTATTGAAAGATTAAACAGAACTTACAGAGAAAGTGTATTAGATGCTTTTCTCTTTAATGATTTAATGGAAGTAAGGGAACAAACAGAAATTTGGATGGAGGATTATAATAATTTTAGACCTCACAGCTCTCTAGGAAACATACCTCCAAAACAATATTTAATAATGAAGAAAACAAATATTAACAAAAATAATAACCAATTAGTAAAGCAAAATTGTCTACTTTAGCACTGTCCGAAAAAGGGGGATATTACAGAAGAGGATGGCATGAAAAGTGGTCAAGAAAAGACCTTGACAGACCTATTACCATTCAAACTCATATTTCCATTGTCCCAGAATTTATTATGCAACAAATTCTAAGGCATCTAAAAATGAGTAAAAAAGATTTCTTTAAATTATTTAAATAAATTTAATTTTTTATGTCAATCTCAATAAATAAAGTCAATAAATTTTATGGAAAACAGCAAGCACTTGTTGATGTTTCCTTTACGCTAAACAAGGGAGAGGTAGTTGGGTTTTTAGGCCCGAATGGAGCAGGGAAATCTACACTTATAAAAATCATATGTTGCTATTTACAGCAAGATAGTGGTAAAGTAGAAGTCTGTGGTTTGGATACCCAAGATGAAGATTTGCTTGTAAAAGCAAAAATTGGTTATTTGCCTGAGCAAAACCCGCTTTATACTGACATGTACATTAAGGAATACCTCACTTTTGTAGGGGGAATTTATAAGGTAAATAACCTTAATAATCGTATTGCTGAAATTATTGCACAAACAGGATTAACCCCTGAACAAAGCAAAAAAATAGGAGAACTATCCAAAGGATTTAAACAAAGAGTAGGACTAGCAGCAGCATTAATTCACAACCCTGAAATTTTAATTTTGGATGAACCTACAACAGGATTAGACCCTAATCAGTTGGTTGAAATCAGAAACCTAATTAAAGAAGTAGGGAAAGATAAAACCGTACTCCTATCCACTCATATTATGCAAGAAGTAGATAAAATGTGTAACCGAGTAATCATCATCAATAAAGGTAAAATTGTGGACGACCAACTTATCGCCAATTATAAAAAAAACAATATTGATTTAGAAGATCATTTCAGAAAATTGACTGCCTAAACCTAAGCAAAACTTCCAACAATCTGCTGTACATTATCCGATTTACCCATAGTGTAGAAGTGAATGCAAGGCGCCCCAAATTCAATTAATTCTTTTGTTTGTTGCTTTGCCCACTCTACCCCTACTTTTCTTACATCAATATTAGTTTTACATTTTAGCACCTCATCTACTAAAGGATTAGGTACATTCAAATGAAATCTTTGTGGCAATAATGACAATTGTTTTAGAGTGGATATAGGTTTAATTCCAGGTATAATCGGAATTGTAATATCATTCTCTCGGCATAAATTTACAAAATCAAAATACTGCTGATTGTCAAAAAACATTTGTGTAACAATATAATCAGCTCCCGCCTCAACCTTCTTTTTTAAGAAATGAATATCCGAACGCATATTAGGCGCCTCAAAATGTTTTTCAGGATAACCCGCCACTCCTATGCAAAAATCAGTGGGTGCCGAATTTTTCAACTCCTCATCCAAATAAATCCCATTATTCATACCATTTACTTGTTCTAAAAGTTCGGAAGCATAATTATGCCCACCTTCTTCTGGCGTAAAATAAGTTTCTGATTTTATGGGGTCTCCCCTAAGCACCAATACATTGTCAATCCCTAAAAAATCCAAATCAATAAGTGCATTTTCTGTTTCCTCTTTGTTAAATCCACCACAAATAATATGTGGTACTGTATCCACCTGATATTTATTCATAATGGCAGCACAAATACCAACTGTACCTGGTCGTTTACGAACGGCTCTTCTTTCCAAAAGCCCATCATTTCTTTTCTTGTAAACATATTCTTCCCTATGATATGTTACATCAATAAAAGGAGGATTAAATTCCATTAAAGGATCCAAAGAATCGTAAATTGACTGTATGCTCGTTCCTTTAAGGGGAGGCAAAATCTCAAAAGAGAATAAGGTTTGCTTTGCGTTTTTTATATGTTCAGTTACTTTCATATTTTAGTTGTTAGTTGCTCGTTATTAGTTGTTAGGAATTGATTATCAAATTCATCACCTCATTGTTACATTTATTCATTGCTACATTAGATATTACTCC
The DNA here is from genome assembly GCA_964452095.1 of uncultured Weeksellaceae bacterium. Classification (GTDB taxonomy): domain Bacteria; phylum Bacteroidota; class Bacteroidia; order Flavobacteriales; family BACL11; genus DUAL01. Next base: position 16,102 of record CAYVKX010000004.1, on the reverse strand, counting down.
TTAGCCATTTTTCAGTTTCTTCTATTGTTTGATTTTTTCGTTTCGCATAATCTGCTATTTGATCATCTTGCACTTTACCAACACTAAAATATTTAGCATCTGAATGTGCAAAATAATAGCCACTTACAGTAGCATTCGGGCTCATTGCCATACTTTCTGTAAGACTCACTCCTATACTTTTTTTAGCATCCAATAATTCAAATATTTTTAATTTCTCGGTATGATCAGGACAAGCAGTATAGCCAGGTGCAGGGCGGATTCCCTTATATTCTTCTTTAATTAAATCCTCATTTTGGAACTGTTCATCAGGTGCGTACCCCCAAATTTCTTTCCTTATTTTTTCGTGCATATATTCCGTGAGAGCTTCTGCCAATCTATCCGCAATGGCTTTAAGCATAATGCTGTTATAGTCGTCATTGTCTTGTTCAAAAACTGCCAATTGCTTTTCAATTCCCAATCCTGCTGTGCACACAAATGAACCCATATAATCTTGTTTCCCTGAAGATATTGGTGCTACAAAATCAGCCAAACACCTATTTGACTTGCTCTTTTTTCCTTGCTGACGCAAAAAATTATAAGTAGCAATTTTATTTCCATCTTCAAAGAGGTGAACATCATCCCCCTCTGCATTTGCTTTCCACAAACCAATAACTGCTTTTGCTTGTAACCAGTTGTTTTTAATTATATTATCCAACATAATATTAGCATCATCCAACAACTGTTTTGCCTGCTCGCCAAAATTTTCATCCTCCAAAATAGCAGGATATTTTTTACGCATTTCCCAAGTAAAAAAGAAGGGTGTCCAATCAATATAGTTGCGAATAGTTGCTATATCAATATCTTCAAAAACTTGCACCCCTAGTTGATTTGCTGAAGGAATTTCTTCATTTTCCCAATCTGTTTTAAAAGCATTTTCTCTTGCTTTAGCAATACTCACATATTCTTTATCTGATTTTCTATTCAGATAATTCTCCTTAATTCTAGCATATTCAGCACCAACTATAGCTCCATAATTTTCATTTTCCTTACCAATTAATTTTGCTGTAACTCCTACTGCTTTTGATGCATCTAACACATGTACAATTGTATTATTATTGTAATGTTCGTTAATTTTTACTGCCGTATGAATCTTGGATGTTGTAGCACCCCCAATCATAAGTGGTACTTTGAAATCATTCCTTTGCATCTCTTTTGCAACATCAATCATTTCATCCAATGATGGGGTGATTAAGCCACTCAAACCAATTACATCTACATCCTGTTTTTTGGCTTCTTCTAAAATTTTATCAGCAGGAACCATTACCCCTAAGTCAATAATTTCATAATTGTTACAGCCCAAAACTACACCTAAAATATTCTTTCCTATATCATGTACATCTCCTTTTACTGTTGCTAAAAGCACTTTACCTGCTTTACTATTCTCTGTTTTTTCTTGCTCTATAAAAGGTGTAAGCACAGCAACTGCTTTTTTCATCACCCTAGCACTTTTCACTACTTGTGGTAAAAACATCTTTCCTGAACCAAATAATTCTCCAACTACACCCATTCCATCCATTAATGGCCCTTCAATAACCTCTAAAGGTTTGTTAAATTTTTGTCGTGCTTCTTCTACATCTTCATCTATATATGCTACAATACCCTTCACTAAAGCATGAGATAGTCTTCCTTCAACCGATTGTTCACGCCATGTTAAATCCTCAACTCTTTGTTTTCCTTCTCCCTTTATACTCTCGGCTAATTCTACCAAGCGCTCAGTAGCTCCATCATCTGAATTTAACAAGACATCTTCTACCGCTTTTAGTAAATCTTTGGGGATATCTTCATACACTTCAATCATTCCTGCATTGACAATACCCATATCCAATCCATGATTTATAGCGTGATATAAGAAGGCGGAATGCATGGCCTCACGCACAACATTATTCCCTCTGAATGAGAATGATACATTACTCACTCCACCACTAACTTTTGCATAGGGAAGGTTTTCTTTAATCCACTTTGTAGCCTTAAAAAAATCAACTGCATAATTATTATGCTCTTCAATTCCAGTTGCAACAGTTAAAATATTAGGATCAAAAATAATATCCTCAGCAGGAAAGCCTACCTCATCTACTAAAATACGATATGCTCTTTCGCAAATTCTAATTTTATCTGAATAATCTACTGCTTGTCCTTTTTCATCAAAAGCCATAACAACAACTGCTGCCCCATATTTCAGAATAGTTTTTGCGTGCTGATTAAACACTTCTTCTCCTTCCTTTAAGGAAATAGAGTTTACAATTCCTTTTCCTTGTATGCATTTTAGTCCAGCCTCAATAATATGCCATTTAGAAGAATCTACCATAATAGGTACTTTGGATATATCAGGGTCAGATGCTATTAAATTTAAGAAATGTGTCATACACTCTTTTCCATCTAACATCCCATCATCCATATTAATATCAATGGCTTGCGCACCACCTTCTACTTGATGCAATGCTACTTCAAGTGCTTTTTCTAGATTATCCTCTTTGATTAATCTTTTAAACTTTAAAGAACCCATCACATTGGTACGCTCACCAATATTTGCAAAATTACTTTCTTGTGAAATTGTTACTGCTTCCAAACCACTAAGGCGCATTTCTTTTTTAAACTCTGGAATTTTTCTTGCTGTATATTGATTGGCAATGCGTACAAATTCTGCAATATGATCTGGAGTTGTACCACAACATCCCCCAACAATATTAATTAAACCCGATTGCATAAAATCTTCCAATTGAGCACCCATTGCTTCCGGGCTTTCATCATACTCTCCCATTTCATTTGGCAATCCTGCATTAGGATATGCACTTACGAAAAAAGGAGCTTTTTTTGCTAATTCATTTACATAAGGGCGCATGGATTTTGTACCCAAAGCACAATTAAAACCAACACTTAGCAATGGAATATGAGAAATAGAATTTAAAAAAGCTTCTGCTGTTTGTCCCGATAGTGTTCTTCCACTTTCATCCGTAATTGTTCCTGAAACCGAAATTGGGATACGTATATTTCTCTCTTCAAAAACATCTTCAATAGCAAAGAGTGCAGCCTTACAATTGAGCGTATCAAATACTGTCTCTACAAGTAAAATATCCACTCCTCCATCAATTAAAGCAGTTACTTGTTCAATATAAGCCTCTTTTAATTGATCAAAAGTAATATGCCTAAATGCAGGATTTTCTACATCTGGAGAAATAGAAGCAGTACGATTAGTTGGCCCTATTGATCCTGCTACAAATCTTGGCTTATCATTAGTTGAACAAGCAATAGCCACTTCTTTTGCGATTTTTGCAGATTGAAAATTCAATTCGTATACAGCAGGCTCTAAACTATAATCTGCTTGCGCAATGCTAGTTCCACTAAAAGTATTGGTTTCAATAATATCTGCCCCAGCATCCAAGTATTCCTTATGGATTGCCTTTATAATATCAGGACGAGTAATGGAAAGCAAATCATTATTTCCTTTTAAATCACAAGTATGATTTTTGAATTGTTCTCCTCTAAAATCTTCTTCCGAAAGAGTATATCTTTGAATCATAGTTCCCATTGCACCATCAAGTACAAGGATTCTATTTTTTAGTAATTGTTCTATTTTAGGTCTCATAATATTATAAGACTTATTAAAAAAGATTTGGGAAATTTTGTGAATTTCGCTCATCTTCCTCCATTATGGAGTGGGATTTGGCACCTTGCACTTCAAGGTTGCCAAGACATCATAGGGCCCATCCCTCCGTCTTTCTTGATAAGTCTGACTGCAAATAAAAGGCATTTTTTTTTAGTATGCAAATTTGTAGGTTGATTATTTTTCTTACATTTGCCGACCAAAGTGGAAAGATTTGGCCTATTGCAACCACTAAAAAAAATGCTAAAACAGTATTCTTTTAGCGCATTTTCGCCAAATCATCCTATTAAATTATTGTAAAACTTAAAATTTAAAAAGATGTCATATTATTTCACATCAGAGTCCGTTTCAGAAGGACACCCAGACAAAGTAGCCGATCAGATTTCGGATGCATTATTAGATAATTTTTTAGCACAAGACCCCAACTCAAAAGTGGCTTGCGAAACCTTAGTAACCACAGGACTTACTGTACTTAGCGGTGAGGTAAAAACTGATGGCTATGTAGATGTACAGAAAGTAGCCCGTGAGGTAATCCGCAGGATTGGATATGTAAAATCAGAGTACCAATTTGATGCCGATAGTTGTGGAGTGATTTCTGCTATTCACGAACAATCTATGGATATCAGACAAGGAGTTTTAGAGGGTAAAGGATTGAACAAAGAACAAGGTGCTGGAGACCAAGGAATGATGTTTGGTTATGCAACAAACGAAACAGAAAACCTAATGCCTTTGGCCTTAGATATCTCACATAAAATATTGATTGAATTAGCTGCAATTCGTAAAGCAGGAAACGAAATGACTTATTTGCGTCCTGACTCAAAATCACAAGTTACTTTGGAGTATAATGATGACCATACGCCAAAAAGAATTACGGATATTGTAGTATCAACTCAGCATGATGATTTTGCAGATGAAAAACCTATGCAAGAGCAAATTGAGAAAGATGTAAGAGAATTACTAATTCCAAGAATTAAAGCCCAATTATCTGATGAAAATGCCGCTTTATTTGGATCAGAAAAATACCATGTAAACCCTACAGGAAAGTTTGTAATTGGAGGACCACATGGAGATACAGGACTTACAGGAAGAAAAATTATTGTTGATACTTATGGAGGAAAAGGAGCGCATGGAGGAGGTGCTTTTTCTGGAAAAGACCCCTCTAAAGTAGACCGTTCTGCAGCCTATGCAACTCGTCATATTGCTAAAAACTTAGTTGCTGCAGGAGTTGCTGAAAGAATTTTAGTACAAGTAAGTTACGCAATTGGTGTAGCCGAACCTATGGGAATCTTTGTAGATACTTATAGTACTGCAAAAGTTAATATGACGGATGGTGAAATTGCAAAGACTGTAAAAAACATGCCTTGTTTTAACCTAAAACCAGCTTCAATTATTAGTAGGTTAAAATTAAAAACACCTATTTATTCTGAAACGGCTGCTTACGGACATATGGGCAGAAATTCTGAAAACAAAACAGTTACTTTCCACATAAACGGAAAAGAGCAAGCGATAGAAGTAGAAACTTTTACTTGGGAAAAACTAGATTGTATAGAGCAAGTGAAAGCTGCTTTTGGTTTATAACAAAAAAACACTATTTTTAAGGTCGCAATTATGCGGCCTTTTTTATTGCCTAAATTATGAAGAAAACACTATTCCTACTCTTTATCAATTTCCAACTTTTAGTTGTTGCACAGGTGGAAATGAAATACAATGCAGGTTCAGAAAATTTGCCGCTTTGGGCTGAGTTAATGTATAGTGAAAACCCTGATGAAGGGGAAGTAATTGTTGCATACCGAAACCATTATAAAAACAATAAATTAGTAAAAAATAAACACACCCAATACTACAAAAGATGGGTGCGTAATTTGAGTAGAACTACTCATCCCATTGGAAACAGACCCACCTCAAAAAGCACAAACCAATGGCAATGTATTGGGCCCTGGGATTTTGATAAAGATGCCGAAAGTAGAAGTTATGCCCCAGGTGCTGCACATGTTTATACAGTAGAGCAATC
>CAYVKX010000004.1:0-10441 GCA_964452095.1 uncultured Weeksellaceae bacterium | reverse complement strand
TTAAGTAATCCGAATATTTTGTATGCAGGAACTGCAACAGGAGGCGCTTATAAAACTACCGATAAAGGAGCAAACTGGGAACTCATCACTAGAGATATTGATATGGGTGGAGTGTATGCTATTGAGATTGATTTTTTAAATCCTGACATTATTTACATCAGCAAATGGGCTGAGGTTTTAAAATCCATTGATGGAGGATTCTCTTGGACAAGTATTGGCGATACTACTTTTACAAATTACGAACATTCAGTAAAAGATATTAAACTAAAACCAACTAACAATCAGGATTTATTTGTAGCTACAAATTATGGTTTGTATCGATCATTGGATGGCGGAAATAATTTCAATAAAATAATGAGTGGTAATTTCTTGGAAATTGAGTTTCATCCTAACTCTGCTGATACCATGTATTTTGTTCGGCAGGATTATGACAGCACCCTTTTTTATCGTTCGGATGATGGGGGAGCAACTCTAATCAACTTCACAAATGGATGGCCAAATCCAAATAGTGGGGGCGAACAAAAAAGAACAGAAATAGCTGTAAGCCCTGCTGCTCCTGATAAGATTGTAGCTCTTGCAACAGGAAGTGCTAATGGAGGAAGTGGTCTTTATGGCATTTATATTAGTGATGATAAAGGAGAAAATTGGACTTTTCAATGTTGCGGACCGCAACCGGCTGGCGTTCCTGATACCAACAATATAAACATGATGGGTTGGCAGCCAAGTGGCTTGGATGATGGAGGACAATATTATTATGATTTGGCTTTGGCGGTAAACCCAACCAATGCTGATATCATTCATGTAGGAGGCGTGAATCATTGGATATCTTTTGATAATGGAGTTACTTTTTCTTGTCCTGCAAAATGGAGCGAGCCTCACAAAAAAGGATATGTGCATGCCGATATTCATGACATCAACTATTTTGGAAACGACCTTTGGTTTGCTTGTGATGGAGGGGTGTTTTATTCGGATAATGCTGGAGATAGTATTTATAAGAAACAATACGGAATTGCTGGAACTGATTTTTGGGGCTTTGGTGCTGGCTTTAAAGATGGAGATGTAATGCTTGGCGGAACTTATCATAATGGAACCCTTTTGAAAGATGGAAACACTTACATTAACGATTGGATTTGCACGCAAGGAGGAGATAATATAAGGGGCTTTGTCAATTTTGGCAATCCAAGGCAAGTAATTCATGATGGTGGAGGAAAAGTGCTTTCAGGAGACAGAACAGTTGGAATTGGCTCTTTTTCATTATCCAAAAACTCCAATGCGTCCTATATTGTGGGAGAGTCCTCTCAATTTGAGTGGGACCCAAGATGCCATAATCATGTTTATGTTGGGAATGACACTATACTATGGCTCAGTAAAGATAATGGGTCAACTTTTCAGGCTGTTCATCATTTTGATGATAAAGTAACATCAGTAGAAGTGGCTTGGAGTAATCCGGATGTAATATATGTAGCTACATGGGAAAGTTGGTGGGGTGATAAAAAAATCTGGAGGACGGATGATGCAGGGCAAACTTGGAATGATATCACTATTGACCCTGCTAATTTGAACGGCTATTTATCTCGTTCTTATGATATTACTATAAGTAGTTCTGATGAAAATACCTTATGGGTAATTAGATGTGCTCAAAGCGGAAACTACACGCCAGTTGATGGCTATAATGTATTTAAATCAACTGACGGAGGGACAACTTGGAACAACATCAGCACTCCTATTTTAGATGGGCAACAAATGGTAAATATTGAACATCAAAGGGGAAGTAATGGTGGAGTGTATATCGGAACAAGAACTACCGTTTTTTACAGAAACGATAGTATGCCTGATTGGGTAATTTACGATAACAATCTTCCGGAACGAACTTTTTCCACTCAATTGGTTCCTTATTATAGGGAGGGAGTTATAATCAATGGCACCAATAGAAGCGCATACGAAATTGACCTTTTTGAAAACAGCCCACCTTCAGCACAAATTGCTGCTGATAGAAGAATCATTAGTTGCTTGGATGATACTATTCGTTTTGTGGACCATTCGGCAGTAAGGCATAATAGTGCTAGTTGGCAATGGAATTTTCCGGGAGGAACACCAAGTAGCTCCACCCAAGAAGATCCTATAATTACATATAGTCAGCCAGGAACATATGATGTGAGCTTAACCGTAACAGATGCTTATGGTACAAGCAGTCAAACTTTAACTGATTTTATCACTTATACCGATAGTGTATCTCCAATAACAAATACCAATGCTTATGTGCAAGATTTTGAAAGTGGTACTTATCCACCTGAGGGTTGGACTAAACCAGAATGGACTTTTGGCTGGAATGCTATCGCACTAGATACTGGGATAAATTGCTTGCCGACTACTGCTGTTTATGTCAATCATTATTGGATAAACAAGAGAGGGGAAGAAGTATATTTAATTACTAATAAAGTGAAATTGGGAGCGGGTGCAACTGCACAAAATTGGCTTACTTACGATTATGCTTATTGCGGATATAGCGGTTATGCTGATGGACTCAGAATTGAAATCTCTACTGATTGTGGTGCAAGTTGGGATTCTATATATGGGGCAAGCGGAACGGCTTTGCAAACCACTGGAATTGTAAATAGTCCTTGGTACCCTACTTGTGGGAGTTGGGCAACTGATAGCATCAACCTTACAAATTGGGGCTTGAATGGTGATACCATTATGGTGCAGTTTGTAGCGATTAACGATTACGGAAACCGCTTTTTTATGGATAATGTAAACATTAACGGACAAAATATTCTTACGATTGAAGATCATGATAATACTGATTATCATACCTCAATCTATCCGAACCCAAGTAAAGGGATTTTTAGCATACGAACAGATGCCAACAGCATGGAAGTGGAAATATATTCTACACTTGGAAAGTTGGTCGCTAAAGAAAATGTGATTGGTGGCTTACAACAAATTGATTTGAGCAAGCAAACAAAGGGAATCTACTTTGTAAAGTTAAAAAGCGGCAATAAAAGTGAGCAAAGAAAACTGATTATCCAATAATTTATTCTATCCGAATCACATCTAATTTTGTTGAATTATTAAGCAAAGTTTGAAACTGATTCCTATTTACATCATCTAGAAAATAAGTTACATCAGGAAAATATTTACCGCCTTTTTCTGTGCCTACAATATTGAATAAGTGCGTTTGATTGCTATCCAAATTTAAAAAATGTACAGATAAGGTTTCATGGTTTAAGAATTTAACTGCCTTACCTATTGTCAAAGAATAAAAATTATCTTCCAATTGGTTAATAAACAAATAATTCCCCCAACTCTTTACCACTAATTTTTTATTATTGATACTATCATCAGCAATCATAAGATTACTTACAATATATTTTGTACTATCCAATTCAGGAACTACAAATACTCCCTGAAACCTTGTTGGAATTTCAGTTAATGGCTCTAAAAATTCTGGTTGAGGGTTTTTGAACCCTACATTAGAGCAAGATGAAAATAAAAGCGTAGCAAATAATAATACAATTAGATTTCTCATTTTTATACTTTTTAGTTAATAAGAGCAAAAGTAAACAACATAAAATAAAGTATTATGCTAAGCATAGTACTTTTATAATTACTAGATCTAAAATCTACTTCTTCCTAAAATAAATATGAATAGGTACGCCAGAGAAATCAAAATTCTCGCGCAATTTATTTTCAATAAATCTTTTGTAAGGATCTTTTATGTATTGGGGGAGATTTGCAAAAAATGCGAAAGTAGGGGTAGCTGTTGGCAGTTGTGTGCAAAATTTTATTCTAATGTATTTTCCTTTTAGTGCTGGTGGCGGATTTTGCTCAATCAAAGGTAACATGACATCATTTAATTTGGAGGTAGCAATTTTTTGCATTCTATTGTTATACACATGGATGGCCGTTTCCAATCCTTTCAATAATCTTTGCTTATTCAGTGCCGAAACAAATAAAATTGGCACATCTGAAAGAGGCGCAATTTTTTTTCTTATTTGCTCTTCCACCTCTTTTGTAGTTTGGGTATTTTTCTCTGCCAAATCCCACTTATTTACCAATATTACAATGCCTTTTTTATTTCTATCTGCAATATGAAAAATGCGTTGGTCTTGCGCCTCAAACCCTCTTGTCGCATCAACAATAAGAACGCAAACATCCGAATGTTCAATGGCTCGAACAGAACGCATCACCGAATAAAATTCCAAATTTTCATGCACATTTTTCTTTTTTCTCAGTCCTGCCGTATCTACTAAAATAAAGTCAAAACCAAATTTATTGAAAGGAGTATTCAAAGAGTCTCTGGTGGTTCCAGCAATTTCGGTTACAATATTTTGTTCTTTACCAATTAGTGCATTTATAAAGGAGGATTTGCCCACATTTGGTCTGCCGATAACCGCAAATTTTGGAATTCCAAAATCTTTCTCTGGCGTATCTTCCACAAAATGCTTTACCAATTCATCTAACATTTCCCCCGTACCACTTCCACTAATTGAGGCAACAGGAATATAATCTCCCATTCCTAAATTATAAAACTCCACTGCCTCATTTAGCAACTTAGCATTATCCACTTTGTTGGCAACCAAAATTACTTTCTTCTGGGTTTTTCTTAAAAGTTGTGCTACCGACTGATCCAAATCCGTAATGCCATCTTTGGCATCTACCAAAAACAAAATTACATTCGCCTCATCAATGGCGAGTTCTACTTGCTTGCGGATTTCCTTTTCAAAAATATCATCACTTCCATCCACATATCCTCCTGTATCAATCACAGAAAATTCATTCCCATTCCATTCAGATTTTCCATAATGTCTATCACGAGTTACGCCACTTATCTCATCAGTAATGGCTTGGCGTGTTTGTGTTAGCCTATTGAAAATGGTGGATTTCCCTACATTTGGTCTGCCTACTATAGCGACTATATTATTCATATCCAAAAGATTTTAATTGTCTATCATCATCTCGCCAATTCTTTTTTACTTTCACCACTGTCTTTAAAAATATTTTCTTGTTAAAGAATCGCTCTAATTCCTTTCGAGCTTCTGTACCAATTCTCTTTAAACCTGCTCCTTTGTGCCCAATGATAATTCCTTTTTGACTTTCTCTTAACACATAAATAATGGCTCGTATTCTAATGATGTCTTGTTCATCCTCAAACTCTTCTACTTCCACTTGCACAGAATAAGGGACTTCTTTTTTGTAATGTTTTAATATCTTTTCTCTAATGCTTTCTGAAACAAAAAACCGCTCTGATTTATCAGTGATGGCATCCTTTTCATAATATGGTGGAGCCACAGGCAAGAGTTCTATTATTCTCTCCAATATCTTGTCCATATTAAATTTGTTGAGAGCTGAAATTGGCAGAATTTCTGCATTGGGAACCCGCTCTTTCCAATTGTTAATCTGTTTTTCTACCTCTTCTTGCTCAGTCAAATCAATTTTATTTAACAAAAGTAAAAGGGGAATTTCAGTGTTTTTTATTTTCTCAAAAAGCGCTTCATCTTTCAAATCTTTCTCTCCAATTTCTACCATATAAATAAGCACATCTGCATCTTGAAAAGCAGAATGCACAAAGTTCATCATACTTTCTTGCAACTTATAAGCGGGCTTAATAATACCGGGTGTATCGGAAAAAACAATTTGATAATCATCCTCATTTAAAATCCCTAAAATTCTATGGCGAGTAGTTTGTGCTTTATGGGTAATAATAGAAAGTTTCTCTCCCATTAAAGCATTCATTAGCGTGGACTTACCTACATTAGGATTACCAATAATATTTACAAAACCTGCCTTGTGTTCCATTTTGCAAAGAAACGAAAAAAGGGCAACCAAAATAGGTTGCCCTTTATTATAATTTTATTGTAATTACTTACTCATATTAAAACCAACCATCACAGAAATTCTAGCTCCAGTTGGATGAGTTAGGGAATAAGCAGAAGTAATCACTGTCTCAGTATAATCCCAATATTCATCACCTGAATTTGGCACACCATCAGGGTCAAGATATTCCTCATTATAATCATATTCTTCATCATGATGATATGTTTTATTCATACTCGGAACAAAAGTAATATTAACCGGCACATTCAAATCGCCAAATTTGAAATTATAACCTGCACCCACTACCATTGCAATACCGCCTAAGGATAAATTAGGTCCTACAGCAAATTCAATTCCTTTATCTGTTCTTAAACCTACCATTGACGAGACAGAAGGCAAGAACATTCCTTTTTCCATCCCGCCAACTAATGCAACCCATTCTACTAATCCAACAATTTTTTCGCCATCAGCAAATCGGCTTTCCAATTGCCAACCATATTGCATCATAGTAGCTCCATATTTACCTGTGGAGCCGGTCCATTCTTCTCTTATTTCATCTGAAAACATACTTACATCTTTTCTTAAAATACTTGCTAAGGAACCGGCTTGAACCATTGTAAGCCCCATTCTTGGTCCAGCTAATTTTTGTATTTGAGCATCAACTGAAGTAAAGCTAAATACAATAATTAAAATTAAGACACTTCTTTTACTCACTTTTGATAATCTATTAAAAGTGCTGTGTGAAATTTCATTTTTCATTTGTTTTGTGTTTTTAAGTTTTCGTAATTTCATTTTATAAAGTTTTAGTTAATATAATAATAAAGTTTGAGGATTTAAGATAATTAATATTACAATTAGTAAGGTAATAACTAATCCTGCTAGCCAACCCCAAGCAACTGAACCTCTAAAGTTTTTCTTTTGTACTAATAATAAGAGTAATGAATATGGCATTAGCCATAGAGTTAGGATTCCTAAAACAAACCCTAAGGTGTCTAATTTAAATTTTTCAGGATCAGCAATTTCTACAATTTCTGGAACAAAAACTGGAAAAGATGCAAAAGATGATATAGCAAATAATAAAAATCCTAATAAGAATAATTTTGTTTTCATAATTATTTACTCATATTAAATCCTACCATTAAAGAAATTCCAGCTCCAGTTCTTTCATCTATTGCCCAAGCTCCTTTTTTACTAGGAACATATGCAATATTTACAGGTACATTTAATTCTCCAAATGTAAAATTATAGCCAGTACTAAAAACCATAGAAACGCCAGAAACAGAAACAGTAGGGCCTACAGCAAATTCAGTTCCAGCATCAGTACGTAAGCCAACCAAAGAAGATACTGATGGCAGAAATAAACCTTTTTCCATACCTCCAACTAAAGCAATCCATTCAACAAGTCCAACAACCTTTTCGCCATCAGCAAATCGGCTTTCCCATTGCCAACCATATTGCGAAATAAAAGCAGTTCCGGAAGAACTATTTTCGTATTCATATCCGCCATCATAAACATCATTAATAAAATCAGCAGTCCAACCTGGAGTTAATAAAGTAACTCCAACTCTTGGACCTTCAAGTCGTTTTATTTGTGCATTAGCTGTTAATAACCCTAACCCTAATGCAATTGTAAATACTAATTTTTTACTCACAAATAATAATCTATTGTTTGTGTTCGTGAACTTAAAGCGTTTCATAATTTTTAGTTTTAGTTAATTCTGGGGCAAAGATAAAGTATACAAAATAAAATACTATGCTAAGCATAGTACTTTTGTTTTGCTAGATTAGAGATCGCTTTTTATCCTCTCCAACTTTTCTATTGCATTTTCCCAATCTTGCTCCATTTCGCTTAATTTCTGTTGATTTCGCTCGTACTTTTCAAAAAACCCCTTTTCCTTAGAAAGTTCTTGAAATTGTGCAGGGTCTGCCAGCTTTTCATCCAAAAGTTTTTGTTCTTTTTCCAGATTATCTATTTGCTTTTCTAGCTTACTAACTTTGTTTTTTAACTTTCTTATTTCTCTTGCATTATCTTTTTTTTGCTGATAAGAGAATTGCTCTTTTACTTTATCTTTTTGGCTTTGCTTTTTGTCCGTTTTTTCCAATTGTTTGAAATCCATCAAATCTCTTTCGGCTAAAAATGCATTAATATCTCCAATATATTCTTTGATGTTTTTATTTTTAAATTCATAAACCTTTTGAGTAAGTCCTTGCAAGAAATCTCTATCGTGAGATACAATGATTAAAGTCCCATCATAATCTTTTAATGCTCGTTTTAAAATATCTTTGCTCATCATATCCAGATGATTGGTCGGCTCATCCATAATCAGTAAATTGATGGGCTCTAAAAGCAATTTACAGAGAGCTACTCTTGCTCTTTCTCCTCCAGAAAGCACTTTAATTTTCTTGTCCACATCATCATTAGAAAAAAGAAAAGACCCTAAAATATCACGCACCTTACTACTAGTATCTGCATCTGCCGCTTCCTGAATGCATTGTAAAATTGTTTGCTCATCATTTAAGTAATCCGATTGGTTTTGAGCATAATATCCTATATTGATTCTATGACCTAATATCACATTTCCTTCATGCTCTAAATTATCTGCAATAATCTTAGCAAGAGTTGTTTTCCCCTCTCCATTTTTTCCAACAAAAGCAATTTTCTCACCTTTTATAATTTCCAGATTAACATCTTTTAACACCTTTAATTCATCATAATTTTTGGAGATTGATTTTGCTTGCAAACTCACTTTTCCTGAATGAGGAGCAGGAGGAAATTTGAATCTCATTTTTGCAATATCTTCCTGTTCCACTTCAATTCTTTCTAACTTTTCTAACTTTTTAATTAAGGTTTGTGCAAATGCCGCTTTGTTCTTTTTCGCTCTAAATTTATTGATAAGCACTTTTGTTTCTGTAATGTATTTATCTTGATTCTTTTTAGCTTGAATTTGTTTCTCTTGCCTATCTTTTCTTAGCGTAATGTATTTGGTATAGGAAGCTTTATAGTCGTTTAATTCTCCAAAAGCAATCTCTACTGTTCTATTGCTTACACTATCTAAGAATAATCTGTCGTGAGAAACCAGAACCAAAGCACCTTTGTATTTTTTGAGCCAATTTTCTAACCAAATTATGGATTCAATATCTAGATGATTTGTCGGTTCATCAAGTAGCATTACATCTGGCTGTCTTAAAAGGATTTTAGCCAATTCTATTCTCATTCGCCAGCCACCACTAAATTCATTGGTCAGCCGAGCAAAATCAGATTGAATAAAACCCAAGCCCAAAAGCACTTGGCTAATAGTTGCTTGCAAATCATTACCGCCTTTTATATTGTATTGTTCCTGATTTTCATGCAGTTGATTGATAAGCTCCATATAAGAATCGGACTCATAATCTGTTCTGTTTTCCAATTCGTGATTAAGCTCATCTATTTCTTTTTGTAAAATATTAATCTCCTCAAATGCTTTTTTTGCTTCATCCACCACACTTAATCCATCTTTGAAATCCAAATCTTGTGTTAAATAGCCAATTTTTAAGCTATTTGGAATTGCTACACTTCCTGAATTTGGACTTATTTTTTGAGCAAATAAATTAAGTAAAGTAGATTTTCCAGCTCCATTTTTTCCCACCAAACCTATTTTGTCTCCCTTATTTACGGTAAGAGAAATGTCTTTAAACACATCTTGCCCACCAAAATACAATGAAAGATTACTTACTGAAATCATGCGGCAAAAATACATTTTTGAAACAGATGAAAATAACTTTACATAAGTATTGACAAATAAAGTTTATGCCGTATATTTGCAAACCAAAATCGCGGGGTGGAGCAGTTGGTAGCTCGTTGGGCTCATAACCCAAAGGTCGCAGGTTCGAGTCCTGTCCCCGCTACTACGGAGGACTTTTCAATTTTACGATTGTCAAGTCCTTTCTTTTTTTCATTACACTCTCTTGATAATGTGTCTGTTAGAGTAAAAAATGAATTGATATTTTCGGTTAGATATTCATCTTTTGAAGAACTTAGATAGATTTTATCTGAGAAAACTACAGTGTGAATCCTTTTTCTTATACTAAAGCTAGCTAACTGCCACACTCTCTTCAGGTTAGAACAAAACTTTAATGCAGTATTTATGAAATTTTCAAGGTTAGATAAATCAAAAACAGGCTCATTCAATTGATTCAATAGACCAACTTCCTTATCATCTTCAATCTTATAATATTTGTCATAGATAACTTTTGTAATGTCTCCAAATGCAAATCTTTCTTCTAACTTTTCTTTATTAATATGTATATCATTTACTTGGGATTTCAATCCCTTCTTCCGCTTATCAACATCAATGTTATTCTTCTTAAAAGTTAATGCTAACTGCTTTTCTAATAAAGGGATTAAATCTTCTGATATTTGTATTTCTCCTAATTTTTTTTCAAATAATTCATGTGCACCAACTTTATTACTCTTTGTAGCATTAATATTCATTCCTCTACACTTATTGCATTTATAATATGACAAACCTTTTTTCTTAATTGTATAAAATGTCATTTTACATTTACATGAATGACAAAATAAGAAATTTGACAAATGCACCTCTACCTCTTTTAGCAGTATTGCGACTTAATTCTCTACTAATAG
>CAYVKX010000003.1:1451-47106 GCA_964452095.1 uncultured Weeksellaceae bacterium | reverse complement strand
TATTGCTGATTTTAATTCTGACAATACCAGTGGAAAAGAAACTTTTACAATAAATTTAACGAATACAAGCCAAGGGGCTGATGTATTTATTTGGGATTATGATGATGGAAATAGTGAGATTTTGGGAGTAAATGATATGCCAACTCACAACTACATAAAACAAGGGGAATACGAAATTATGTTGGTGGCTGAAAACTCTGCTTTAAGCAAAAGTTGTAATGATACCACTTATAAAATTATAGATGTACAGGGCTTTGATGTGTTTAATGTATTCACGCCAAATAATGATGGCGTAAATGATATTTTTAGCTTTGATGATTGGGACTTAACTTCACTTTATGTAGAAATTTATAACCGTTGGGGAGAGAAAATTTACCATTGGGATTCTCCAAAAGGCAGTTGGGATGGAGTTGCTTACAATGGCGATAAAGCTCCAGATGGAGTGTATTATTTCTACTTAAAAGCTAATGGAGTGGATAGTTATTTGTACGAGCAACAAGGGAGTATTACACTACTAAGATAAACTGAACGAATAAGAATTTTAATAAAATAAGATACATTAATAAAAAAGGAAATTAATAAACACTAAATTTGTAAAAAATAAAATTATGAGATATTTCAATTTAAGCAAGAAAATTTTTGTTGTAATAGTTGCAACAATACTATCGTTTTCTACCGCACAAGGATCCCACTTAATGGGAGGAGAAATTACTTGGACTTGCATAACAACTCCAGGGCCTACACAAGGTATGTATATTTTTAAACTAAAAGTATATAGAGATTGTAATGGGATTAATATTTCTGGAACTCAGCAAACCCTTGATGTGCATAATCATCCTTCAGTTTTTAATATAACTGTGGATTTAGTGCCTGGTGCTCCTTTTGATATTTCTCCGCTTTGCGATCCAGTAAATAGTGGAAATGCACAAATGACTTGTGCTTCTCCTCAGCAAGGTTCAGTGGAAGAATATGTGTATGAATCGCAACCAATTATTCTTGCTGGCTTGCCACCTGCTGGTGGTTGGCATTTTACTTGGGATGATTGCTGCAGAAATGGAGCAATAACCAATGGTTTTGCTAATGAAGGTTTTACGCTAAGAGCAATAATGTATCCTTATACTCCTGCTACTACAGGAGTGCAGCAAAATACATCTCCTTGTTTTGACTCTTCTCCACAATTTAATGAGCAACCAAAAACTATTATTTGTGTGGGTTACCCTTTTTCTTATTCTCATAATGCTTCCGATCCTGAGTTAGACTCTTTGGTTTATGCTTGGGGAGATCCTTTAGATAATGGAGCATAAAACCCAGCATCACCTACTATCTTACCTTATTCTGCCCCTTATTCTACTACTTCTCCAATACCTAGTAATTTATCTGTTCCACCTGGTGTAACTATGGATTCGCAAACAGGGGAAATTGCTTATTACACTAATATATCAGGTAATTTTGTTACATGTGTAAGGGTTTCTGCCTACAAATGTGGGCAATTAGTAGCAGATGTATATAGAGAGATTCAAGTAATATTGCTTAATTGCCCTAATTTAGCAACTGGATTTCCGAATACTCCACCTGTTGTTATTCCTCCTTTTAATGGAAATACTTCTTATTTCACATCCGTTACGGCAGGTACTTTAGTTAATTTTAATATTACGGCAACCGATAGTAATGTGTATGCCAATGGCTCACCTCAAGATATAACTTTAGAAGCTTCTGGAGGGCAGTTTTCAGCTGATTTTATTAATACTACCCTTTGTGATAATCCTCCATGTGCCACCTTTAATAATATAGCAGGAGTTACTCCTCCTTTTTCGGCTCCATCCATAGTTGCTGGGGTGTTTAATTGGCAAACTTCTTGCTATCATATTGCTTCAAATGCAGGTTGTAATACAACATCAAATATATATACTTTTGCTATTAAAGCGGTAGATGATTTTTGTCCAGCTCCAGCCATTAAGTTTGCTACCATTACTATTGAAGTAGTACAAGCACCATCAAGTGTGCCTCCAGATTTCACTTGTGCTTTTGCTGGAGGCAATGGAGATGTGTCTCTTTCTTGGAATCATCTTGCTGGCTCAAATACTAATACAGTTTATCATATTTATTCCTCCCCCACAGCTAATGGGCCATTTAATCTGGTGGATTCTATGAATTTCCCTATTGATACTTATGTAGATGCTGGAGTAAATGCTAATGTTTCTTCCATCTTTTATTATATGACAACTTCTTCTGATTGTGCAGGGATTTCCCCTCCTTCCGATACTTTGGAATCCTTAATATTTAATGCTGGAGCAGATTATTATACTTGTACGGGTGTGCAAATGACAAATACCAATGTGGTGGGAGGAAGTAATGCTACTTTTTCTTGGACTCCAACTATAGGATTGAGCAATCCGAATATAGCACAACCTTTTGCAAATCCTGGAGTAACTACTATGTATTATTTGGATATTACTACTCAGAATGGCTGTGTAATGCGTGATTCTGTAACGGTATTTTATAATGTTGGTTTTATTACTCTTGCTGATAGCTTAGAGAATGTAAGTTGTTGGGATGGTAATGATGGACAAATTGCAGTTTATGCAAATGGCGGAACTCCTCCATATTCTTATTATATTGATGGAAACTTAAATCCTAACCCACCTCCTTACGATTCTTTATTTATTGGCTTAGCCGTAGGGACTTATATTATTACTGTTGCAGATGCACAAAACTGCTCAGAAACTGGTCCTATTACTTTGGTAGGCCCTGGTTATCCTTTACAAGTTATTACTTCTGATTCTGTGGCAGTTTGCTATAATGATTCTAGTGGAGTGGCAAATGCTTGGGGTGCTGGAGGTACGCCACCTTATAGTTTTGATTGGTTTAATTCTGCACAAGTTTCTTTCTCTAGCAATGATAGTGTAAGCGGTTTGTATGCCGGCTCTTATTTTGTAGAAATTACAGATGCACTGGGTTGCGATACTTTTAAAACTATAAATGTAGTACAACCGCAAATGCCACTTACTGCTTCTATTCAGATAATGGATGTTGCCTGTAAAGGAGATAGTACCGGATTTATTGTAGCTACCGGAGCTGGAAGTTATGCTCCATATACTTATGTATGGCTAAGAGGTCCTGATACTTTAAGAAATGTAACTCATCCTGTGGATGAAACAAGAGATAGCTTAAATAATCTTGTTACTGGAAGTTATGAATTGCATATTTATGATGCGGTGGGCTGTTTTGAAAGTTATTCTAATGTGGTGAGTGAGCCGGCTATTGTGCTTACTTCTACTTTAAATAAAATAAATGATGTGGATTGCTATGGCGATAGTACCGGAGCAGTTCAAGTAATAGCAAATGGAGGAGTGCCTGCTTATTTTTATATTTGGGATGATAGAGTTATCAATTCAACTATTGTTTCTGATTTGCCTGCTGGCTTACATACGGTTTATATTACTGATGATTGGAATTGTACTATTGAAGATACGATTACTATTTATGAAAATCCACTCATTGTAGGGACTATTTCTACTATTCAGAATGTTAGTTGTCATAGTGGAAATGATGGTATGGTAAGTATTATATCTGTTGGTGGATTCTCATCTCATTCTTATACTTGGAGTAATGGGCATTTAGGAACTTCACAACCAGATACTAACTCTGGACTTTTGTTTGGTTCTTATTATGTAATTATTGAAGATCAATTGGGATGTAGAGTAGTGGACAGTGTATTTATTTCTGAGCCAGATGTGTTAGAAGTAGAAGCAAGCTTAGTAGCACATATCAATTGTTTTGGATATGATGATGGTATTGCAACTGCAGTTGGGGTTGGAGGAACAACTCCTTACTCTTTTACTTGGAGTCCTGGTGGGCAAGCTGGCGATACTGCTTTTGGTTTAACCCCTGGTGTGCATACTGCTACTATTACAGATGTGAAAGGATGTACTAATTCTGATACAGTAACTATTGTAGAGCCATCACAATTGATGGTAAGTATTATTGATAGTTTGACTATCTTACCTTATTGTACTGGTGTAAATTCTGCATCACTTACAGCAGCTGCAAGTGGAGGAACTCCAGGGTATACTTATCAGTGGAATGATGATCCTATTATTCCGCAAACAACTTCAACTGCTACTTATTTGTTTGCTGGAATTTATACCATTACTGCAACCGATAGTAGAGGTTGTATAGCTACTGATACACGAGATATAGATACCGTAACAGCAACAATGACTGCAGCAATTGATACGCAACTTTTTGCAGGAAATGTATTTGTGAGTTGCTTTGGATCGAATGATGGAATGGCAATTGTTTCTGCTTGGGGAGCTCATGCTCCTTACTCTTATCAGTGGTTCGGACCAAATGGCTATACTGCAAATACCGATACTATTGAAAATCTTTTTGCTGGAAATTATTCTGTAACTATTAGCGATACTAATAATTGTTCAATAAATAGAAGTATAAATCTTACTCAACCTGATGCATTATTGTTTACAACTTTTTCTTCTACTAATGAAACTTGCTTGGGTGCTGGAAACGGGACAGTGAGTATTGATATTCAAGGGGGTTCAGCTCCTTTTACAGGAATTGCTACAAACAATAATTCTGGAAATGTGATTAATTCACCTATGCAAAATGATAGCATAATCCCAGCAATTACTTCTGGAGTATATACTATTACACTTACGGATGTAAACGGTTGTTCTAGTACGCTTTCTCAAGGAGGAAACGATCAGCAAATAATAGGAACTGCAATTGCTACTTATGCAAATATTGATGATATTAATGCAGTGCATTTAGATTGTTATGGAATTTCTAATGGAGAACTTGCAGTGCAAAATCCTTTGGCTGCTCCTAATTACACATATAGCTGGAAAGATGTAGCAGGAAATAGTTTTGGTTCTACTCTTTCTATTGATAGTTTAGCAGCTGGTGATTATGTGCTTTTTGCTCACTATTCTGATTCTTTAGGAAGCTATCCTGGTTGTACAACTACCGATACTTTTTCTCTTACTCAGCCAAATGAGATTGTAATAACTCCAACTTTAATAAAAGATGTAGATTGTTTTGGTGGAAGTAATGGAAGAATTCAAACACAAACAACTGGTGGTACTCGTTTCTCTGGAGGTCCAAATGCTTGGTATAATTATATTTGGAATTCTGGACAAACTACAAGAAACATTAATGGGTTAATTGCTGGAACTTATATCATCAATATTACAGATGCAAATGGTTGCATACAAGCGGATACTTTTGCTGTGGGAGAACCCTCTAATTTGATTGCTTCTCTTTCTACTTCTGATTATAATAGTTGGGGTGTGAGTTGTAATGGGGGAAGTGATGGAACGGTTAATTTAACTATTGATCAAAACTCTGCAACTCCTCCATTTACTTATAGTTGGAGTAGCGGACAAGCAACTATGAATATAGCCAATAGAAATGCTGGAAATTACATCCTTACTATTACAGATGCAAATGGATGTGCATTTACAAGAAATACTACAATTACCGAGCCACTTCAAATTGTAGTTTCTCCTACGGTTACTTCCAATCATAATGGCGCACATATTTCTTGTGTGGGAGATAGTGATGGAGAAGTATCTGTTTCAGGTACTGGAATTGTTGGAGGAGTGCAACCTTATGGTGTTTCTTGGAATGATGCTAATTCTTCAACAACTAATTCAATTTCTGGCTTATCTGCTGGAACTTATACGGCAACAATTACAGATGCAAATGGTTGTATTGAAAGTACTGATGTTGAGCTATTCAATCCACCAGAGTTAGTTGTTGGATTAGATGTAAGAGATAGTTTAACATTTAATGTAAGTTGTTTTGGCGTATGTGATGGTTGGGCAGAAGCAATTGCAAGTGGAGGAACTTCCATTTCATTAACATATAATTATTCATGGAATGATAATAATTCACAAACCACACAAATGGCGACAGGGCTTTGTGCTGGAGAATCTTATACGGTAAGCGTTACGGATGATAATAGTTGTGAGCAAAGTAATACTACTATTTTCTTTACTCAGCCACCGGCATTTGATGCTAATGTATCTACCACCAATTATTTAGGTGCTGCAAAGCCGCCATTGAATGTTAATTTTGTTGATAGCACTTATTTGGGTACTATTCATCCAATGTTATTTACTTGGATGTGGCCTGATGGTGGTATTGAGCCAATTCCATGGGAATTTGGAGAAAGTGGAATGAATATAAGTTATTCTTTCACAGAAGTAGGGGAGAATAAAGTTAATCTTATTGTGTTAAATAGAACTACTGGTTGTACCGATACGCTTGATTTTGTAATTGATGTGCAAGGATTGGGAGAAATTCATAATGTATTCTCGCCAAATGGAGATGGAACAAATGATGAATTTGTATTTGAAAATCATGGAATGGATATTTTAAGTGTGATGATTTTTAACAGATGGGGGCAAAAGGTATTTGAAACGGATGTAAGTAGTGCAAAATGGAATGGTGAAGACATGAAAGGGAATGAGGAAGCTGCAGGTACTTATTTTTATGTACTAACTGCACAAGGAGAAGATGGTTATAGATATGAGGAAAAAGGAGCTGTAATTTTGATAAGAGAATAGAACAAAAATTAAGATAAAAAATAACTTTGAAAAGTCAAATTTAATAATTATCAACATTTGCCTGTTGTTTAGTTAGAAGTCCTTAAATTTGCTATTTTAATTTTAAGGTTATATTTGCAAAAAAACTGATATGAGTAATATATATAAACCTGCAATTTCAGAGTGCAGTTTTTTTAGAAAGATAAACGAGAATAATTCGCAAAGTTTCGGTAGAAGATTGCTTTTTTTAGTAATCTTTTTCGCTTTTAATTTTGCTAGTTTTTCTGTGGCTAATGCTCAGATGATAGAGCTGAGTTTTGCTGATAAAATTCAGCAATCTACACTTATTGTGGAAGCAAAGGTAGTTCAAAAGCAATCTTTCTGGAATGATAACAATAGCAGAATTTTTACTGCTAATGAGTTAGAAATCTACAAAGTTTTTAAAGGACAATTGCCCTCAGGAACGCATCAAATTATCACTCAAGGTGGAATAGTGGGAAACAATAAACATGAAGTTTGCCCTTCCTTGCAACTAAAAGTAGGAGATATTGGCGTGTTTATTTTAAAAAATTCTACTGCTAATTTATCTGCTGTAAGTGGATTAAAACTATCTCCAATTGCCGAGAGTCAAGCATTTTATCGGTATAATGAAATTAGCGGAAAAGCAGTTTCTCCTTTTGATTTTAATCAATCGGTAAATCAATTACATACAGCAGTTCAATCGCAAACCAATCAGATTTTTACACAAAACATTCCTTATACTTTTGAAGCATTTGAATTTTCTGAAAGTGGATTGCCACCAATGATTTCAGCTATCAGTCCAACTTCTTTGAATGGGGGAGTAGGCGATATTTTAACTATAACGGGAACTGGCTTTGGATTTAGCCTTCCTACATCAAAAGTGTTACTTTCTAATGCAGAGGTTGGTGGTTTGCCCAATACTGAAGAAATAACTGATTTCATCACTTGGAACGATTCTGTTATTTTGTTTACTGTTCCTAATAGAGGAGCAAATGGATTTACTGTTGGTAGTGGAAATGTGGAAGTTGTTACTCAGTTAGGTACAGCTATAAGTACTCAAGTGCTTGATATAAAATATAACCATAGTAATGTGTTGAATATGCCTAATACATTTGGAGAAACTCAGCATATGGATAAAAATGGTTTGGGAGGATACACTTTTGTGTTTAATAATGCTTTTGATGCTACTTTTGCTGGTAGCCAAGATGCTTTTGATAGAGCATTAGAAACTTGGAGATGTGCAACAAGAATAAATTGGGCTGCAGATTTTATAAATAACACGCCAACTTCAACTGCAGCAAATGATGGAGTGAATTTAGTGAATTATGTAACTACAATAACTTCTTTAGCTACCACTTATTCTTATTATTCCAATTGCGGAGGAAACGATTGGTATGTTGAGGAAATGGATATTGAATTTTTAAGTGTAATGCCTTGGCATACTGATACTACCATGCCAGCAGCAAGTGATTTTGATTTAGAATCAGTTACTTTACACGGATTAGGGCATGCTCATCAGTTAGATTATGTAGCGGATATATTAGATCCAATGTATTACGCAATACAATCAGGACAAACGAGAAGAACCTTAATACAAAACAATATAGATGGTGGTGTTTATGTGAAAGATAAAAGTGTAAGTGTTCCTATTTGTGGGCAACCACTAATGATAATATATCCACAATGTCCACAACCTTTATCTTGTAATGTTAGCTTGTCAAATGCTCCGGCAATTGTGTGTAATGGAGATAGCACAAATATATCGGCTTACATGAGTGTAAGTGGAGGCATTCCAGTTGTTTCCAATAATTTGAATTATTATTTGAGCTATAATGGTACTTTAATTGATAGTGTGGTAAATACTACCGATACGATTGTTTATTTCAATGGACTTTCACAAACAGGAACTTATTTAGTTTCAGTAATTGATGATTCAACTGCCTGTAGTGCAGTGGATTCAATTATTTTGAATTTCCCTTCACAATTTGTTTTAACAACTTACACAAATAATACTTCTGCAGTTGGGGTTTGTGATGGTAGTGCATCTGTATTTATATCTGGGGGAATCCCAAATTATACTTATGTTTGGAGTGATGCTAATGGTATTCCTGTTTCAGTTGCATCAGTCGCAACTAACTTATGTACAGGTACTTATTCGGTTTGTATTACAGATGCATTAGGATGTACAATTTGTGATACAGTGCAAATTTACGCAGGTGGTTGTCAGTTGTTTATTTCTGGGAACTCAACTGTTTGCTCAGGTGATACCGCATTTGTAAACGCAACTATGATTGGAGGTGGCGGAACAAGTGGTGCAGCAAATGCTTTCCAATTTACTTTGGTAGATTCATTATGGTTTTTAGTTGATCAGCAATCATATCAGGATAGCACCTATACATTTGCTTTAACCAATCCTGGGATGTATATCCTAAGTGTAATCAACAATTTTACAGGATGTGCTGCTACTGATACTTTTTATGTAACTGTAAATTCAGCAATAACTGCTTCTGTTGTTTCAGGGAATACATCTTTGCCTGGGGCTTGTGATGGTTGGGCAACTGTAACAACAACATCAGGTTTAGCTCCATACACTTATCAATGGGACTCTGTAGGAGTAACTATCTCATCAAATAATTCAATTGCAAATTTATGTGAAGGTTGGTATAGCTATAGCATTACAGATGCTAATGGTTGTTATACCACTGATAGTATTGAAATAATATTAGTTCCATGTGATGTACAGCTTACACAAGTGGATAGCATACTTTGTAATGGTGATGACAATGCAAGTATTCAAGCGAATGCTGTTGGAGTAGGTGTAGGTCCTAACGCTTTTTCAGTAAGATATTTATATAGTTTATATTCAGCTAATCCTACTCAGTTGCAAGCATTTGTTGCTACTAATAACGATTCCATTCTTTTTACATTATTATCTCCTGCTACTTATTTTGTAACCATTTATGATTCCTCTTATGGAGCATATTGTTTTACAGATACATTAGTGATAACAGAGCCAGCCCCTTTAGCTGCTTTTGCTACTATTGATACTTGCTCTAACGCTTGGACTTGTGATGGAGATATTATAGTTGATTCAGTTACGGGAGGTATTACTCCTTACACTTACCAATGGTTTGATACAAATAATAATTTAGTTTCCATAAATCCTTTTGTAAATAATATCTGTTTTGGGAATTACCAACTTTATGTTACGGATGCTAATGGCTGTGTGAATATTACTAATTATGAAGTACCTTTCTTCCCTTCTTGTGATTCTTCTTCTTTCGATAGAGTAATTGTAAATAATGTTCCTTGTTTTGGAGATAGTACAGGTTCTATTGTTATTTTTCCTGATTCTATAGGAATCTACTCTATGCCACCTTTTACTTTTATTTGGATGAATGATTTAGGCGATACTTTGAGGACAGATGTAAATATGATGGGTAATGGGTTTTATGGTAACTTGCCTGCAGGAAATTATTCGGTAACTATGATAGATGCTAATGGCTGTACTGCTGAAGAATTAATGACAATTACTGAAAACCCTCCAATAGTGTTTGATTTAGGTGCAGATATTATCATTCCTTGTGGAACAGATACTCTTTTAACCTCTGGAGAAGTAAGTGGAGGGGTTACAGTTTCCGATACTTCTTTATTTTCTACATTTACTATGTTCTTAGATAGTGTTACCGACACTACTGCCTTTATTATTACAACTGACACTACTGCAAACAATATTGATTATTTATTGGTAGTTTCTGGAACTTATATGCATACAGATAGTACATTCTTTGATATGGATGCAGCATATAATTATTCAGATACTACTGCAATAATGGATTGGATATGGAATGGGACATCAAATAATCGCCCTACTCCTGATGTGTATTCTCCAATCCACACTTACAATTATCCTTTTGTAGGAAACGGCTTCCCACAAAATTTTGTTTTTGATGATACAATTTATTCTGGAGTTTTATTTTTCCAAATTTATGAAATAAGAGATACTAACATCTACACTTACCTTTGGCAGCCAACTGGAGATATTACGGATTCTACATTAGCATATCCTGGTACTACTCCAACCGACTACATTTTAACTGTAACGGATGCTGTAGGATGTAGTGCTACAGATACAGTAAATGTGGCTTGGGATTTATACATACTTGATTTTGACTCAGTAGCAACTACTAATATTGCTTGTTATGGAGATAGCACAGGCGATATAAGTGTGTGGGTAGATTCTTCTTCTGGTTTCGGACCGTATTGGGCGATTTGTTGGATAAATGCTGGTTTGGATACAATACTAATTGATAGTACTTTTATTGGATTACCGAATGATACTTTTACTGTGTATATTACAGATAGCTTAGGTTGTTTATCAGCTGACACTACATTAATTTTAACACAACCTTCTGCTCCAGTTACAACCATTACAACCGATACTGCCTTTACTTGTTATTTGGATAGTATTGGACAAGGTTTCATCTCTGCTCAAGGAGGCACACCTTATACTATTGGGGATTCTTATACTTATAGTTGGGAAGATGCAAGTGGTACAATTTGGAGTACAAATGATACTATAAATAATTTGCCTGCCGGTACTTATTACGCTACAACAACCGATAGTTTGGGATGCTTTGTGATTGATACTATGGAAGTATTTGAACCAAATAATTCCATTAATATGGATTCTATTCTTGTTGTAGATGTGCTTTGTAAATTTGATTCTACAGGAAGTATTTCTGCATCTTTCTCTGGAGGTTTTACTCCTTATTCTGTAATACTAATGTTGAACACAGATACCATGCACACCCAAGGACTCATTGATTCAGCAGTTACAATTACTGGCTTGCCTTATGGCTATTACGATTTATTAGTGTATGATTCTATTAATTGTATAAAGTCATACTCAGTATTTATTGATGAACCTCAAGATTCTCTTTCAAGCTCTATACATACTCTTACGGATGTTTCTTGTTGGGGAGATACCACAGGACAAGCCATTGTTACGGTAATTGGGGGACAATTCCCATACACCCACCTTTGGGGTAATGGAGAAACTAATGCTTTAAATGCAAATATGAATGCTGGTTGGCATACAGTAATTTCAACTGATGCAAATGGATGTACTATTGCCGATAGTGTTGAAATATTTCATATTAATCCACAAATTCAAGGGTCAGTTAATATTATTCAGAATGTTTCTTGTTTTAATGGTTGTGATGGAATAGCAAGTATTTCATCTTTTGGAGGTGTATTGCCTCATGTTTATACATGGAGTAATGGGCAAATAGGAACTTATCAACCAGATACTACTTTTAATCTTTGCTTTGGAACGCAATATATTATCATTGAGGATGCAGTAGGGTGTAGAGTGATAGATAGTGTTTTTATTGATCAGCCAGATGAGTTAAGAGCTCAAGCAGTTTGGGTAGCTCATGTTACTTGTTATGGTTTCGATAATGGAATTGCTCATGCAACAGGAACTGGAGGAACGCTTCCTTATTCTTTTGTGTGGGATAGTGTAAATGGACAAGCAGGGGATTCTGCTTTTAACCTTACTCCTGGTACGCATACAGTATTCCTTACGGATGGAAATGGTTGCATGGCAAGTGATACAGTTGTAATTACTCAACCAGATTTATTAGAAGTTGAGATTATTGATAGCTTAACTATTTTGCCTTATTGTGCTGGAGTTTCTACTGCTTCATTAACAGCAACAGCTTGGGGAGGTACAGAGCCATATAATTATTCTTGGTCGCTTATTGGTGGTTCTGGTGCACCACTTAATCAATTTGATTCGGTAGCCACTAATCTTTTAGCAGGTATTTATTCTGTAATTGTAATGGATGATAGAAACTGTATCGCCTCTGATACTATGGATATAGATACGCTTACTAATACTATGAATGGTTATGCCAAAAGTGATAGTATTAGTTGTTTTGGTTTAAGTGATGGAGTTGCGTATGCAATTGTTGATACATCAGGGCTTTGGGGGTATGGTCCTTATACTTACGATTGGTTTGGGCAAGGTGGCTTTAATTTAAATAACGGTCCTGCTACTATTAATAATTTACTTTTTGGTACTTACTCAGTAATAATAAGAGATACTAATAATTGTATTATTACAAGAAGTACAGATGTTAAACAGCCAGATAAGTTAGAATACACCACTTATCATGTAATCAATGAAACTTGTGATGGAAGTTGTGATGGACAAGTGTATGTTGATATTTCTGGAGGTACAGGCCCTTTCCGTTTTGAGTGGACTAATACTAATGGAAATTCTACCTCATTCACTGATCCGGGTTCTTCTGTAATTAATGATTCCATTATTCCAAATCTTTGTAATGCAGAATATGACTTTTATATTACCGATACTAATGGTTGTCAAGGTTATGTGCTTTGGGGTGGAAGATGGCAGGAAATTGTTTCCCCAGATGTAACGGTTGTTGGAAATGTTGATCCAAGTAAAACAATTGATTCTGATTGTTTTAATACTCCAAATGGAAGTGCTTCAGTTCTTAACCCAAATCCACTTTACACTTATGCTTGGTATAATTTATTAAATGGAGCAATTGTAGATTCAGGAATCACTGCAACTAATTTATCTGGTGGACTTCCAGGAGGTACTTATTCATTACTTACTTATTATGCCGATTCGGCAGGATATTATTTGGATTATTTGGGTTGTACTGATACTTCCACATCATTTACTATTGGGCAGCCAAATCAAATTAATCCAAATTACCAGATTGATCATGTAAAATGTTATGATGATAGTGATGGGAAAATTATAATCTCAAATATTTTTGGTGGAACTTCTCCATCTCCATCTCCTAATAATTTTGATATATTATGGAATCCTAATGGCTCAACTTCCAATATTTTGGATAATTTAATTGCAGGAACTTATACTGTGAGTATTACGGATGATGTTGGTTGTGAATTTATTGATACTATTGAAATAACTGAACCAGACCCACTTACCACTGATATTGCAACTACTGATGTTATCTGTAATGGAGACGCAACAGGAGCTGCAATTATTACTTCAGTTGGCGGAACTTCTCCATATAATGAAAATTGGGGAGCAGCAAACCCTAATGCTTTAACTGTTGGCGTTTATCCTGTAACTATTACAGATGCTAATGGTTGTGAAGCAACCGATACAGCAATTATTAATCAACCACTTTCTCTCATTACAAGCGCTATTGTTTCTTCAAATTATAGTGGTGCTGATATTTCTTGTAATGGTGCAAATGATGGTAAAGCAATTGTTAGCTTGTCAGGTGGAGGTTTAGGTACCCTCAATTACGATTGGCAGCCTGGCGGACAATCAACTGCTGAAGCAACAAATCTTGCACCTGGAAATTATATCGTAACTGTTACTGATGGAAATGGATGTTCAAATTCTGCTTCTGTTACGCTTACTGAGCCGGCTCCACTTTTAGCAAATATTACTTTTGATGAAACTATTAGTTGTTATAACGCATGTGATGGTTGGGTGGATGCATCTCCATCTGGAGGAACTCCTCTAAGTGTAAGTAATTATCAATACACATGGACCAATGCAAGTGGAACTACAGTTTCAGGGCAAAGTGGAATGCAAGATTTGTGTGCTGGAAATACTTTTACGGTATTAGTGGAAGATGCAAACGGATGTACAACAACATCTAGTACTCCATTATTTACCGAGCCAGCTCAAATTTTAGGTGATATTTTAGCTTTAGATACTGGAGCTGCTCATCCACCATTTCCTGTAATGTTTACTACTAATACTTTGCCGACATCCTCTTATAATTATATTTACAATGTGGATGTAGATGGTTCTTCAGTACTTGGAGGAATGGATAATAATAGCACTTTCTGGATTACATTTACAAATCCTGGAGCAAATGAAGTTACCTTCTTTATTGAAGACCAAGCAAATATTGGTTGCTATGATACTATTACTATGACAATCCATGTGCAAGGCATTGATGTACCAAATGTATTCACACCAAATGGGGATGGAGTAAATGATTTATTTGTGGTGGATAATCATGGAATGGAAACGCTAAATATGCTAATATTTAACCGTTGGGGATCAAAAGTATATGAGTGGAACACTACACAAACTGCTTGGGATGGAACAGGATTGGATGGTGAAAATGTAGCAGATGGAGTTTACTTTTATGTGCTTACTGCCGTAGGGGAAGATGGACACCCTTATGAAGAAAGAGGTTCGGTTACTTTAATTCGCTAAAACCCATAAGATATTAACAAAAAAGCCCCTTCTCTTAGATAGGGGCTTTTTTATTTTTGAGTGAATAAGATATAAAAATAGGGGCTTGTATGGTATGTGTTTTATACCGTATATTTGTAAAAAAATAAGATATGATAAAACGATTTACTTTTCTTTTAATATTTCTTTTCTCAATTGGTGCAGATGCACAGATTATTCTAACGCAAGATACCACCATTTGCGGAACACAAAACTTAACGCTTCAAGCTTTTTCAGGAGGGTCTAATGGTAGTTCTTTATTCTTAACAGATGATACGCATAGCCCAATTGTAAGTATTGGTTTTCCTTTTACTTTTTACGGAACCTCTTATACTGATTTACTAATTTCTACTAATGGATATATAACTTTTGATTTGGCAAATGCTGGGGCTTTTTCGCCTTGGACAAATAATGCTGCTATCCCTATGCCTGGACAAATTCCAGAGAATGCCATTATGGCTCCATGGCAAGATATTGATCCTTCTGTGGGAGGAGTAATATATGAAGGAGTAAATGGAGTAGCACCTAATAGAGTGTATGTTGTAACTTGGTGTGCAGTCCCTATGTTTCAATGCAACAGTTCTTTATCTACTTATCAAATAAAGTTATATGAGGGTTCTAATAAAATTGAAATGTTTTTACAAGATAAGCCTCTTTGCCTTACTTGGGCAGGAGGTACAGCAATTCAAGGGTTGGTAGATGCTACAAGTACAAATTTTGATATTGTAAATGACCCAACGCTTTTACTGCCTAGAAATTGGCCACTTACTTGGACGGCTACCAATGAGGGCTGGGAATTTATTCCAAATGCAACAGGAACAGGATATACTATAAATGCTATTACTTATCAGCCAATAGTTGCAGGTACAATTAATTGGTTTGATAATAATTGGGCACAGATTGGAACAGGAAATTCTATTACTGTTTCTCCAACTTCAACTACCACTTATTATGCAAGTATCAACAGATGTGATAGTGGTGGTACAGTTATCGATTCTATTACAATAACGCTTGCTTCTGCAATAGTTTCTCAGCTTAGTTCTAATGATGCTACTTGTGCTGGAAATGATGCTACTTTAACGGTTACTCCCGATTTAAATACTACTTCTCCTCCATGGAATATTCAGCTTTTGGATAATAATGGAAATATTGTTTTAGTTCAAAATAATGTATGGACTTCACATACTTTTACTAATTTGTTTCCAGGAACTTATTCTGTGAATGTTATAGAGCCAATTAATGGCTGTTCTGGAGTTAATTCTATTGTGGTTAAACAAGTACATATTGATTTATCGCTTAATGCTTTTTCTCAAAATGTAAGTTGCTTTGAAGGGAATGATGGCTATATTGCAGTTTATGCCGATAGTGGCTATCCGCCATATCAATTTTTTATTGATGGAGTTTTAAATGCTAATCCACCACCATACGATACTGCATTTTTTGATAACTTAACAGAAGGTACTTATATTTTATCGGTATTAGATACCGTAAATTGTATGATGAGAGATACTGTTACTATTACTGATCCTGATTATCCTTTACAAGCTTTGGCTGCAAGCAAAACTACTACTTGCTATGGGCAAGCAAATGGTACGGCAGTAGTGCAAGGTGCTGGTGGAACTCCTCCATATACTTATAATTGGTACAATTCTGCACAAATTTCTTTCTCCAATAATGATTCTGTTACTGGGCTTTTTGCTGGTACTTATTTTGCAGAAGTAACTGATGCTAATGGTTGCGATACTTTTGCTACTATTAATGTGATACAGCCACAAACTCCAATTACTGCTACCGTTCAAATAATGGATGTTGCCTGTAAAGGAGATAGTTCTGGTTATATTGTAGCGACTGCTGGCGGAAGTTATGCACCTTATTCTTATTATTGGCTAGGTGGAGCAGATACTTTAAGGAGCGCTAGTCCTCCTATAACAACAACTAGAGATAGTTTGAATAATCTTCCAACGGGAAGTTATGAATTGCATGTGTATGATGCTTGGGGTTGTATGGAAAGTTATTCTAATGTGGTGAGTGAACCGACTAATCCACTTGCAGATACTTTAATTAAAATACAAGATATAGATTGCTTTGGTGATAGTACAGGAAGAGTTCAGCTTATTGTAAGTGGTGGAATTGTAAATTACACTTATTTGTGGGATAATGGAGAAACAGCTATTGTCGCTAGCAACTTAACTGCTGGCTTACATACGGTTTGGATTACAGATGATTGGGGTTGTACGATTGAAGATACTATCACCATAAATGAAAATCCACTGATTGAAAATAGCATCACCATTATTCAGAATGTAAGCTGCTATGGCGGTTCGGATGGAGCAGTACCTCTTTTGGAGGAATTCTGCCACATACTTATGATTGGAGTAATGGTCCGCTTGGAATATCCCAGCCAGATACAAACTCAGGATTATTGTTTGGTTCTTATTATGTAATTATTGAAGATCAATTGGGATGTAGAGTGGTGGATAGCGTTTTTATTTCTGAGCCAGATGTATTACAAACGGAAGCTACAAAAGTAGCGCATGTTACTTGCTTTGGCTTTGATAATGGAATAGCAACTGCAGTTGGATATGGAGGAACTTTACCTTACACTTTTGCTTGGGATAGTGTTAATGGACAATCAGGAGATACCGCTTTTAATTTAACTCCTGGGGTACATACTGTTTATGTAACGGATGCAAAAGGTTGCACAGCAACTGATACGGTTGTTATCACTCAGCCATACCAGCTTGTAGTAGATATCATTGATAGCTTAACTATTCATCCTTATTGTACTGGGGTAAGTTCGGCAGAAATTACAGCTGTTGCAAGTGGAGGAACTCCAGGATACGATTATCTTTGGGATGATAATGCTACAATACCGCAAACTACTGCTACTGCAACTGCACTTTCAGCAGGAATTTATATTATTACCGTTACTGATGATAGAAATTGTATCGCAACCGATACTACCGATATTAGCACTTATACTCATTCTATGGATGCTACAATTGACACCCAACTTTTTTCTGGAAATGTAAATGTAAGTTGCTTTGGCGTAAATGATGGAATGGCAATTGTTTCTGCTTGGGGAGCGCATGCACCATACACTTATCAGTGGTTTGGCCCAAATGGTTTTACGCATACTAATGATTCTATTGAAAATCTTTTTGCTGGCGCTTATTCAGTAAATATTGAAGATACCAATGGTTGTTTGATTACAAGATATGTAAATTTAACTGAGCCAGAATTATTGCAATTTACGCCTTTTAGCTCAACTGATGAAACTTGCCTTGGGGCTTGTGATGGAACGGTAAGTGTGGAGATTTCTGGAGGAACTATGCCTTACTTTGGTATTGCAACTGAGAATACAACTGCAAATGTTATCACTTCTCAAATTTTAAGTGATACTATTACTTTCCCAAATATTTGTTCTGGAACTTATACTATAAGTGTTACAGATAAAAACAATTGCCAAAGTACTTTGCTGCAAGGTGGAAACAATCAACAAACTATAAGTACGAGCATTACTACTTTGGCGCAAATAAATCCAAATACCGTTCAAAATTTAACTTGCTATAATATACCGACAGGATTTATTTCTGTGGATAGCCCAATTACTTCTTCTAACTATTCTTATAGCTGGGAAAATCTGGCTGGAAATAGCTTTGGAGTAGATACAATTGCTGATAGTTTATCGGCAGGAACTTATGTGCTTTTCGCTCATTATTCTGATACTAATGGAACTTATCCTGGCTGCAGTGCAAGCGATACAATTACACTCACTCAGCCAGCAGAAATAATGGCAAACGCTACTGTAAATGATGCACTTTGTAACGGGCAAAGTAGCGGAAGTATTACAACTGCTGCAACTGGTGGAACACCTGGTTTTACTTATTTTTGGTACCCGAATAGTCAAACTACTGCTAATATAACTAACCAAAGTGCAGGCACTTATTCAGTAGATATTACGGATGCTAATAACTGCTACAAAACAGATACTTTTACAATCTCTGAACCGACTGCATTACAAGTTAGCATTACTCAAAATGGAAACCAATTAGTAAGTACCGTAAGTGGCGGAACGCCAAACTATTCTTACCAGTGGAGTAGCGGACAAACTAATCATAACATTAATGCAAATATTTCTGGGGCTTATACACTTACTATTACAGATGCTAATGGTTGTGTACAATCTTCCAATACTATTGTAGTTACTGCTATCACAACAGTTGAAATAGAAGAATTCACCCTTTATCCTAATCCGTTTAAGCAAGAAACGCTTTTAGAGTTTGGTGCAAAGAAAGATAAGGTTTCTGTAAAACTATTGGATGTATGCGGAAACGCTATTGAAACTTACGATTTGAAAAATGCTGAGCAATTCACCATCAAAAGAGGCAGCAAAGCTTCTGGAATTTATTTCTTAGAAGTAAAAATGGATGGAGAAACTTTTCACAAAAGGTTGGTTATTCAGTAGAGTTTAGTTGTTGGTTGCTAGTTATTAGTTGTTAGAAAAAAATTGTCATGCTGAATGCAATGAAGCATCTCTCTTTTCCTTTTTGTCATTGCGAAAAATTTATTTTGAAGCAATCTATTCTAAAAAACTTCTCCCATGTTTTAGGGGAGACACCTTTTTAAAAAGGAGAGGGGTATAAATAAAATTATCACCTTTAACTCTCCTCAACTATTTGTATTTGAGAACTCATTTTATATTTTATGGTGTTCTCGAATCTCAAGAGTTTTCAATTATTGAGATTTCCTCCTCATTCAAACCATACAGCTCATAAACCATTGCATCAATTTCAGCATCTGTTTTATCTATTTCTGCTTTTAGGGTTTGAGCTTCTGCTTTTTTAGTTTCAAAAACTTCCATCCACTCCATTTCTTGTAGTTTGGTAAGTGACTCTATTTTCTCTAGACTAACTATAATAAGGGGTTTGTTTTCTTTTACTACAACAAGGGGTTGCTTCTCGCCTTCTGTATCAACAAGGGGTTGCAACCCCTTGTTAGATACTTCTTTATTATGTTTCTTTATAGCTTTATTGAGTTCTTTTATAAAATCTGCAAACTCTAACTCGTGCCAGTTTTGTAGTTTTTTACTTAGTTTCTCTATTGAAAATTGAGATTGGAGGTAGTTTATAAAACTATATACAACCCTTTGCATTTTTTTAGTATCGGATAGAATTAAATTCACCTTTTCAGCAACTAATTTAGTGTCACTATTATTTTTTTTATCAGGTAGTGGGAAAGGCTCTAAATAAGTATTAGTATACGCAAAATATCCTCCAGAATATTCGGAACTAGTGTTTTGAATATAAAACCATAAAAGATTAGAATTCAATAATGCTAAATAATATTCGTAACTAATATTATGTTGATCATTGAGTATTAAGAAGGAACACTTATCATTCATAAAATACTCTCCATTCAAATCAATACTTATTTGACTTTTCTTTGATAAATAAGGAGTTATGATTTTTTTACTTTCCAAGAGACTCTTATTCCTTGAATTATGAAGTGAGAACCAATGAATAGGGTTAGTTTTATATTTAATCTTCTTATTGACTAATAATTCTTTGAAATTTAATAAATAATTATAGGCTTTTGGAAATATTTTTTCTAATTCAGTTTCTCCATATACCAATGTTTTATCCTCCAATTTGTGTGGGTACAACAAAAAAAGATCATTTTCCAAGTTTTTATATCTTGACAAACTATTTCCCATTAATAAAGGCTTCATAAGTTCTGATTCAATTTCGACTTCTCCATCTAACTCCTTGGAATATCCAAAAAAAGTATCTCCTTTTATAATCCCTTCCAATACAAATATCCCATCAGCCCCAGTAACTACACCTCTTGATACATTTTTAAAAATATCTTTAACCCTAAACTTATTTGATTCTATTTTATCAAAAAGCTTTAATATTTTTTCACTTTTCAAGTTCCAGTTCTCTTGAGTTAAATTATCATAATTGGTTGTATCAAATTCTATTAAATCAAAAATTTGAGTAGGCTTTATATTTTTAAACTTAATCTCAGTATTATATCTTTCTAAATTTATAATACAAGTGTATGTTGACGCATCATTAAAAACTATTTCTGAACCAAAATTCACAATTGAGTTCACAGCTTTTTTCTCAATAAAATACTTTCTAATCCCCACACCAAAATCACTGATTAAAAATTTATGAGGTAGGATAAAGGAAACAATTCCATCTTGCTTAATTAACTGATATGACTTTTCCATAAAAAGAACGTAAATATCAAATCTTCCTGTGGCAGAAACATATAGATTTTCTAGATGTTTAGATTCTTTTTCAAAATTTCCCCTTAATCCTTGCACTCTTAAATATGGTGGATTCCCTATCACCACATCAAAACCTCCTTTGTATTCTTCTTTAAAGGCTTGTTCGTAATCTTGTTGCATACTACTCTTTTCAACAAGGGGTTGCAACCCCTTGTTAGTATGCAATTCGTGTTTTACTCTATTGGTTTGTATATATTCTATAGTGTTGTTCAGCTGGGTATCATCCTCAATATTTTTTGCATTGTATTTTTGCGCCCAAAGTGTAAACTGTTCTTCTTTTGGTATTTCTAAATACTCTTTCAGTTTCTGAGAAGATTTTCCTTTTAACTTCCTTACAATATTAGGTATTTCACTTTCTTCAGCAACTAATAATAAATGAACATGGTCGGCACAAACATTATATGCCATTACATTTAATTTATCTTCCTCAGCAATAGCAACTATTGCTTTTGTAATCTCAACTTCAAAATCATCATTCAAGTAAAATGCATCACCTACTTTTACTTTATTGTCAATCATTCTTTGTGAAGTCCTTGAGTTATGAGTAACCCAAGTAATATGAAATGCTTTCTTTTCCTTTTCTACAAATACATTAGTAAATTCCTTTTGCCAATTAAAGGCTTTATCTCCAGCAACCTCTACATCATCAATAAGTGAGTTTCCACATTTTATATTGTTGTTTAATGAGGTTAGTTTTCTACCCTTTTGTGCAGTTCTGAGCCATAAGGAGAGTTTGGCAATTTCTACACTTTCCTCATTTATATCCACCCCAAAAAGGTTGTTTTCCAAAATATGGTTTTCCACCCCAGGAAACTCAAAACTATGTCCCAATAATTGAGATTCTAACTCATCAATATATTTGTGTTCTTGCATCAAAAACTCCAATGCTTGGTTCAAAAAAGCACCACTTCCACAGGCTGGGTCGCAAATGGTAATTTGCAACAACCAATCACGGTATGCTTGTAGGTTTTTATCTAGTGTTTTTATGGTTTCCTTCTTTCTGTTCTTTCTCCCCTTTGCATACTCCTCATCTACAACATCCAATTCTTCTTTCTTCTCGGTACAAAGTTTCCCAACCGTATTTTCAACTATGTATTTGGTAATGTATTTTGGGGTGTAAAACACACCATCCTTTTTCCGCTTTGTTTTCCCCTTATCAACTTCCTTACCCTCTAGTTGGGCTGTTATAGTTTCAATCTCATTTAAGGAATGTTCAAATATGTGTCCTAGTATATTTACATCTACATCACTTTCAAAATCGTAAGCGGTAAGTTTCATTACATAAGGATGTAACACATCATCATCTATTTTTACTTTATCCAACAACTCATCAGGTGTGAATAACCCTCCATTGTAAGCAAAAATTTCATATTCTTTTCCTTTCCAACCTTTATTGAGTAATTCAAAATATTTTACAAACCTTCCATACAACCTTACATCATCCCCCCATTCACTTTGGTTTTCCCATTGTTCTACTATTTTACTTATGGAATTTGGAGGTAATAAACCTTTGTCCTCTCCAAAAAAGATGAACAAGAATCTATCTAGTAGTTTTTGGGTTTTCTTAAACAAAAAGAGTTTATCTTCATCAGGATTGTTATCACATAAATTTTCCCAAAGTGCATTTTTAAATGCAGAATAATCTTTGTATAAATGTTTGGTAACCTTTTCATCCTCTACCAAACTTGCCTCCTTTACTTTTAAGGGAATATCCGCAAGTAAATTATCAGCTTGCAAACAAAGGTATAGTGTTTTAAACTCCTCTAATGTTGCAGTAAATAGTTAAATTCTATTTTATCAACTTTGTTTTTAATGTAAAAATTGAGTTTCTCAAAATTGGAAATGATTACATAATTACAATTTGTATGCCCACTTTGGTAACCAAATGCTTGAGCTTCTACTTTTGTTAAATCTTTAGTAGTGGTGTCTTTCAGTTCAATTACACAAAATACTTCCCCATCTTTTAATATTGCTCCATCTGCCTTTCTACTATCACTTTCATTCTTTTTCTCTCTTACAAGATTGTAATTTTCTTTATCTATTGTATTGAGTTTATAACCAAACACATCTACAAATACCTCTTTTAAGAATCCTTCTTGAAATACTTCTTCATTGTATTCCTTAATATGTTCTTTATTGTTTTGATATACTTTTAACTTTTCAAAAGCAGCTTTTACTTTTTTATCTTCTTGTGATTTTAAGTATTTGTTTAATACTGATTTTTGAAATATACTCATTTTGTAATTTTAAAGCCCGAAATATAACAACTTACCCCACACAACAACCCTTGTAGTTTGGGACTATTAAATTCTCAAAAATGCAAATCTTTTTATTCTGCAACCATTTCTCTTGCAATCTCCAAAATTCTATCGTCATCAACATGTACCACACCACCATTTGCGCCTTGTTCTATGTGTATTCCAGCACTAGTTCCTTCCCCCTCTTTGTAGTGTGTGCCGCCAAAATAATTCCTTACCGTATCCTCATCTATTTCTAACTTATCAGCAATTTTTTTCATGCTTCCGTTTGGTAATTTGTCTTTGAGTTCTCTGAGTTCATTGAATGTAATAATCATAATCTTGTGGGTTTTTAATGGTTAAAAATTTGTCGATAAAGTTAAAACAAAATATTTCAATTATCCAAATTATTTTGGACCTTTTTTCCAATAGAGATAATAAACCAAAAAAATATGCCCTTTCATTTTGAGATTAATAAAAAATTACTAATTTTATTGGCTCAAAACAAGCGTTCTTTAACTCAAAAAATATTACGATTATGAAAGTATTTCAAGCCAACCAAATTAAAAACTTAGTGCTTATTGGTAGCACCAAATCAGGGAAAACCACCTTAGCAGAAACCATGATGTTTGAAGGGGGAGTGATAGATAGAAGAGGAACTGTAGAAGAAAAAAATACAATTTCCGATTATCATGAAATAGAACACGATAGAGGAAATTCCGTTTATGCTACTTCATTGCATACCGAGTGGAGAGGAACAAAGCTAAATATAATTGATACACCCGGCTTTGATGATTTTATTGGGGAAGTGGTGTCTTCTATGCGAGTTGCCGATACTTGTATTATGCTTATAAACGCTAAAAATGGAGTGGAAGTCGGCACAGAATTACATTGGAATCATATTCAACATTACAAAAGACCAATGCTTTTGGCGGTAAATGCACTCGATCATTCTAGAGCCGATTTTGATACAGCAATAGCTGAAATGAAAGGTAGTTTTGGAAATGCAGTAACCATTATGCAATACCCGGTAAATCAAGGAGAAGGTTTTAATAAAATTATTGATTTATTAAAAATGGTGATGTACAAATTCCCAGAAGGAGGAGGAAAGCCTGCAAAGCATCCAATTCCAGATGAGGAAAAAGAGAAAGCAGACAAATTGCACAATGAATTAGTAGAAAAAGCTGCCGAAAATGATGATGAACTAATGGAGCTTTATTTTGATAAAGGAGAATTAGATGAAGATGAAATGCGAAAAGGACTTAGAATTGGGATGATGAAAAATGATGTCTATCCAGTGTTCTGTCTTTCTGCAAAAAACAATATGGGAAGTGGAAGAATGATGGGTTTTGTTTCTAATGTTTGTCCTTCTGCTGCCGATATGCCTGCTGAGCAATCCAAAAAAGGAGCAGATATTGTTTGTTCATCTGATGGTCCACTTTCTTTGTTTGTTTTCAAAACTGTTATTGAGCCACATTTGGGTGTTCTTTCGTTTTTCAAAGTTACTTCTGGTGTACTAGAAACTGGTAAAGATTTGGAAAATCAGCAAACAAGAGCAACCGAGCGAATTAACCAACTACATGTAATGGATGGTAACAAAAGAAACCAAGTAGATAAAATTTATGCTGGAGATATTGGCACTACTTTAAAATTAAAATCGACTAAAACCAATCATACTTTGCATGAAAAAGGTGCTGATTTTGCTATTAGCCCTATCGTTTTCCCAGAGCCTAGAATCACAATGGCAATTGTGGTAGAAGATGAGTCCAATGAAGAAAAAGTAAGTGAGGCACTAGATGATATCCAAAGAGAAGACCAAACCATAAAAGTATTTTATGCTAAGGAGTTAAAACAACTCATTATTCAAGGGCAAGGAGAGTTACATCTTTCCCTTGTAAAATGGCGATTAAAACATTTGTGCAAATTAGTTATTGATTACAAACAGCCAAAAATATCTTATAGAGAAACCATCCGAACTTCTGCACTTGCTAATTACAAACACAGAAAACAATCAGGTGGAAGTGGGCAATTTGGAGAAGTGTACATAAAAATAGAGCCATTCAAAGAAGGAATGCCAGAGCCATCCGATTATAAAATTAGAAGAAAAGAAGAAGTAGAACTAGATTGGGGAGGGAAATTGATTTTCTATAATTGCATTGTGGGTGGCGTAATTGATGAAAGATACATTCCTGCTGTGCAAAAAGGAATTTTAGAATTAATGCATGAAGGTCCTCTTACTAAATCTTATATCAGAGATATTAGGGTAATGTTATATGATGGAAAAATGCATCCAGTAGATTCTAATGATATCTCCTTTAAAATTGCAGGGAAAATGGCTTTTAAAGATGCATTCCTAAATGCAAAACCAAAACTAATGGAACCAGTGCAAGAATTAGAGGTAATGGTGCCTGAAGAATTAATGGGAGATGTAATGACTGATTTGCAAGGAAGACGCTCGGTTGTACTAGGAATGGAAGCCAAAGGAAACTATCAAGTAATTAAGGCAAAAACACCTCTTGCCGAATTGGATAGATATTCCACTTCTTTACTTTCTATCACGCAAGGAAAAGGCAGTTTTACTAGCCGATTTAGCGAATATGCAATCGTTCCAAATGATGTTCAAAGCAAATTAGTGAGCGAAAATTAACAAATATTTGCCCAAAAAACTAGTGCGTTTTTGCACTAAAATATCAGAATAAAAGTGCCTTTTGGCGCTTTTTTTTTTTTGGTTAAAAAAAAAGACAGAAAAAAAACAATTTTTGATTTCTTGTTGTATTAATAAATTCATACATTTGCCGCCCGTTAAAATAAGGATTAAAGTATAATATATATGCCAACTATACAACAACTAATAAGAAAAGGCCGACAAAAGCTAGTGAAAAAAAGCAAGTCGTTAGCATTAGGTAGCAGCCCTCAAAGAAGGGGTGTTTGTACTAGAGTTTACACCACAACTCCTAAAAAACCAAACTCTGCACTGAGGAAAGTAGCTAGGGTAAGGTTAACTAATGGGAATGAAGTAAATGCCTACATTGGAGGTGAAGGACACGCTTTGCAAGAACACTCTATTGTGCTTGTAAGAGGAGGAAGAGTAAAAGATTTACCTGGAGTTAGATACCATATTGTTAGAGGTGCTTTAGACACTACTGGAGTAGAAGGAAGAACACAAAGAAGGTCGAAATACGGAACTAAAAGACCAAAAAAATAAACCCATACAATGAGAAAAGGAAGAGCTAAAAAAAGAATTCTGTTGCCAGACCCAAAGTTTGGAAACACTCTTATTACAAGATTTGTAAATAATATAATGTTAGATGGTAAGAAAAATACTGCTTACCAAATATTTTATGATGCAATGGATATTGTTGCCGCTAAAGTAACAGAGGAAGATCCTGTTGCAGTTTGGGAAAAAGCATTAGAAAATATAATGCCAGCAGTGGAGGTAAGAAGTAGAAGAATTGGAGGGGCAACATTCCAAATTCCACAGCCTGTAAGGGAAGACAGAAAAATTTCTTTAGGAATGAAGTGGATGATTGACTTTACAAGAAAAAGAAATGAAAAAACAATGTGTGAAAGATTGGCTGCTGAAATATTAGCTGCTTATAAAGAAGAAGGGGCAACATATAAAAAGAAACAAGATACTCACCGAATGGCTGAAGCGAATAAAGCTTTTGCTCATTTCAGATTTTAATTAGAGAACAGCAATGGCGAAACAGGATTTAACATATACTAGAAATATTGGCATCATGGCTCACATTGATGCTGGTAAAACTACTACAACTGAGAGAATTCTTTATTATACAGGTCTTTCTCATA
This sequence comes from uncultured Weeksellaceae bacterium, assembly GCA_964452095.1. Lineage (GTDB taxonomy): Bacteria > Bacteroidota > Bacteroidia > Flavobacteriales > BACL11 > DUAL01. The sequence continues at coordinate 19,908 of CAYVKX010000003.1, read as the reverse complement.
AAATAGGTGAGGTACATGATGGTGCCGCTACTATGGATTGGATGGAGCAAGAGCAGGAAAGAGGAATTACTATTACCTCAGCTGCAACTACTACTTTTTGGAAATATAGAGGCAATGAGTATAAAATGAATATCATTGATACTCCAGGACATGTGGATTTTACAGTTGAAGTTGAGCGTTCACTTAGAGTATTAGATGGTGCAGTTGCACTTTTCTGTGCAGTTGGTGGTGTTGAGCCACAATCAGAAACCGTATGGAGACAAGCTGATAAATATAATGTACCAAGAATTGGTTTTGTAAATAAAATGGATCGTTCTGGAGCCGACTTCTTTGAGGCAGTTAGCCAAATTAAAGATAGGTTAGGAGCAAATCCTGTTCCTTTGCAAGTGCCAATTGGCTCAGAAGAAGATTTTAGAGGGGTTGTGGATTTGATTAACAATAAAGCAATCGTTTGGAATGAGGAAGATATGGGAATGACTTTTGAAGAAATTGATATTCCTGAAGATTTGATAGATACAGTTGCTGAGTGGAGAGAAAAATTAATTGAGTCGGTTGCTGAGCAAGATGATACTTTATTAGAAAAATTCTTTGATGATCCTGATTCTATTACAGAAGCAGAAATGATGACAGCTATCCGTAAAGCAACCATTGCTATGGATATTACGCCACTATTATGTGGTTCTGCATTTAAGAATAAAGGAGTTCAAACTATGTTAGATGCGGTAATGTCTTATCTCCCTAGCCCATTAGATGTTGGTGCGGTTGAAGGCGTTAATCCTGATACTGAAGAAGTAGAAAAAAGAGAGCCAGAATCAAGCGAGCCAATGGCAGCTTTAGCATTTAAAATTGCAACCGATCCTTATGTAGGAAGGTTATGTTTTTTCAGAATGTATTCAGGAAAATTAGATGCTGGTTCTTATGTGATAAACTCCAGAACAGGTAAAAAAGAAAGAATTTCAAGAATATTCCAAATGCACTCTAATAAGCAAAATGCAATTGATTGTATAGAAGCTGGAGATATTGGTGCGGCAGTTGGTTTTAAAGATATCAGAACTGGAGATACTTTATATCAAGATAAGCCAGTAGTTTTAGAATCTATGACTTTCCCAGATCCTGTAATTGGGGTTGCAGTAGAGCCAAAAACTCAAGCAGATGTAGACAAATTAGGTGTAGCTCTTGGAAAATTAGCAGAGGAAGACCCTACTTTTACAATTCGTACCGATCAAGATTCTAACCAAACAATTATTTCTGGAATGGGTGAGCTTCACTTAGAGATTATTGTGGATAGATTAAAAAGAGAATTTAAAGTAGAATGTAACCAAGGTGCACCTCAAGTTTCTTATAAAGAATCAATTACTTCTTCAGTTACTTCAAGAGAAATTTATAAAAAGCAATCGGGTGGTAGAGGAAAATTTGCCGATATTCAATTCGAATTATCGCCAGTAGATGCTGATTTTGAAGGAGAAGGATTACAATTTGTAAATGAGATTAAAGGAGGAAATATTCCAAGAGAATTTATTCCATCAGTGCAGAAAGGTTTTGAGATGGCAATGAAAAATGGCGTATTAGCTGGATATCCTATCGATACTATGAAGGTAAGATTGTTTGATGGCTCTTATCATGATGTGGATTCGGATGCTTTATCATTTGAGCTTTGTGCAAAAATTGCATTTAGATCAGCATGTAAGCAGGCAAAACCAGTATTATTGGAGCCAATTATGAAATTAGAAGTAGTAACTCCTGAAGCAAATACGGGTGATGTAGTTGCCGATTTAAATAGAAGAAGAGGACAATTAGAAGGGATGGATTCAAGAGCAGGTGCTCAAGTAGTGAATGCAAAAGTGCCACTTTCTGAAATGTTCGGATATGTAACGGCTCTTAGAACTGTAACTTCTGGGCGTGCAACTTCAACTATGGAGTTTGCTGAATATTCACCAGCTCCAAAGAATATTGCAGAAGCAGTTATTGAAAAAATTAAAGGAACAGTAGAACAAAACTAAATATATGTCGCAAAGAATTAGAATAAAATTAAAATCATTTGATCATACGCTTGTTGATCAATCAGCTGAGAAAATTGCAAAAACAGTAAAAACATCTGGTGCAATTGTAAGTGGACCAATTCCTCTTCCAACCCATAAAAAGATTTTCACAGTTTTGCGTTCTCCTCATGTAAATAAGCAAGCAAGAGAGCAGTTTCAACTTTCTGCTCACAAAAGATTAATGGACATATATAGTTCATCTTCAAAAACGATTGATGCACTTATGAAATTAGAACTTCCTAGTGGAGTGGATGTAGATATTAAAGTAATTTAAAAAAAGAAAAATGCCAGGTTTAATAGGAAAGAAAATAGGAATGACAAGTATCTTTAATGAGGAAGGAAAGAATATTCCTTGTACTATCATTGAGGCAGGACCTTGTGTAGTTACTCAGTTAAAAACTCAGGAGGTAGATGGTTATTCTGCTGTGCAACTCTCTTTTGATGAGCAAAAAGAAAAAAGAATGACTAAAGCAATGCTTGGTCATTTCAGTAGAGCAAAAACTACTCCTAAAAAGAAAGTGGTAGAGTTTGAAATGCCAGAAGGAGAAATTAATTTAGGAGATACTGTTGCAGTTGATATTTTAGAAGAGGGTTCTTATGTTGCAGTAGTTGGAACATCAAAAGGAAAAGGGTTTCAAGGAGTTGTAAAACGATATAATTTTAAGGGAGTGAATGATGCTACTCACGGTCAGCATAACCGACAAAGGCATCCTGGTTCTATTGGTGCGGCATCTTATCCTGCAAGAGTATTTAAAGGAATGAGAATGGGCGGACAAATGGGTGATGCAAGAGTAAAAGTAGAAAATTTGCAAGTTCTTAAAGTAATGCCAGAAAAGAATATTGTTTTGGTAAAAGGAGCTGTTCCTGGAGCTAATAATTCGTATGTAATAATTGAGAAATAATGAAAGTAGCAGTACATAACATAAAAGGAAAAGAAACCTCCAAAAAGGTGGATTTGAAAAAGAATATCTTTGGAATTGAGCCAAACGATCACGCTATTTATTTAGATGTAAAACAATATTTAGCCAACCAAAGAAGTGGAACATCTAAGTCAAAAGAAAGAGGAGAAATTACAGGTAGTCGTAGGAAACTTAGAAAACAAAAAGGAAGTGGTATGGCTCGTGTGGGAGATATCAAAAATCCTATTTTTAGAGGTGGAGGTAGAATATTTGGCCCTAAACCAAGAGATTATAATTCTAAACTAAATAAGAAAGTAAAAAGATTAGCTAGAAAATCTGCACTTACTTATAAAGCAAAAGATAACAACATTATTGTTTTGGAAGATTTTACTTTGGACAGCCCAAAAACAAAAGATTATTTGAATATCTTAAATAATTTGGAGCAAGCCGATAATAAAACATTAATGGTACTTTCGGATAATAATAAGAATATTGTATTGTCTTCAAATAATTTGAAAAAATCAAAAGTAGTAAGAGCATCTGATTTATGCACTTATGATATTATGAACGCTAACAAGCTTTTAGTTTTAGAAAGTTCAGTAAAAGAAATTGAAGAAACATTAAATAATTAGAGTAATGAGTATTTTGATAAAACCAATAATCACTGAAAAAATGACCGATCAAAGCGAGAAGTTCAATCGTTTTGGATTTGTTGTAGATAGAAGTGCAAACAAACTTGAGATTAAAAAAGAAGTGGAAAAGGCATATAATGTTACTGTTGATTCAGTAAGAACTATGGTTTGTATCGGTAAAAAAAGAGTGAGAGGTACAAAATCAGGACAAATAATTGGTAAAACTAAAACCTATAAAAAAGCAATTGTGCAATTAGCAGAAGGAGATTCAATTGATTTTTATAGCAATATATAAAGAAAATGGCAGTAAGAAAATTAAAACCAACAACACCAGGGCAAAGACATAGGATTAAAATGTCTTTTGACACTATTACTACATCTACTCCTGAAAAGAGCTTGATAAAAAAGCATAAAAAAACAGGGGGTAGAAACGATAGAGGTAAAATGACTATCCAACATGTTGGAGGTGGTCATAAAAGAAGGTACAGAGAAATTGATTTTAAAAGAGAAAAGTTTGGTATTCCAGCAAAGGTAGCTACTATTGAGTACGATCCAAATAGAACTGCCAATATTGCTCTTTTACATTATGTAGATGGAGAGAAAAGATATATTGTAGCTCCAACAGGTTTGAAGGTTGGTACGGAAGTTGTATCAGGAAAAGGTGCTCCAATTGAAGTTGGAAATGCAATGACGCTTTCTGAAATTCCATTGGGAACAATTATTCATAATATTGAGTTACGCCCAGGACAAGGAGCGCTTATGGCTAGAAGTGCGGGGGCATTTGCTCAACTTATGGCTAGAGATGGAAAATACGCAACTATCAAATTAACTTCTGGTGAAATAAGACAAATATTGGTTACTTGTATGGCTACTATTGGTTCAGTATCTAATGCAGAAGCACAATTGACCAGAAAAGGAAAAGCCGGTAGAAATAGATGGATGGGAAGAAGACCAAGAACAAGACCAGTTGTGATGAACCCTGTGGATCATCCAATGGGTGGTGGTGAAGGAAAAGCATCTGGTGGGCATCCAAGAAGTAAAAATGGAATTCCAGCAAAAGGATATAAAACAAGATCTAAGAAAAAAGCTTCAAATAAGTATATAATAGAAAGAAGGAAAAAGAAATAAACTATGGCACGATCGTTAAAAAAAGGACCATTTGTACACTATAAATTGCAGAGAAGAATTGATGCAATGAATGAAAGTGGGAAAAACTCAGTAGTAAAAACTTGGTCGAGAGCATCAATGATTACTCCTGATTTTGTAGGAAAAACCATTGCAGTACATAATGGAAGACAATTTATCCCAGTATTTATTACTGAAAATATGGTAGGGCATAAATTAGGAGAATTTTCTCCAACAAGAACTTTTAGAGGTCATTCAGGAAATAGAAAATAGATAAAAAATGGGAGCAAGAAAAAGAAATACAGCTAACGCAAGAAAAGAGGCAAAAAAGAAAATAGCTTTTGCTAAGCTAAATAATTGTCCTACTTCTCCAAGGAAAATGAGGTTAATTGCCGATTTGATTAGAGGAATGGATGTAGAAAAAGCATTAGCAGAATTAAAACTAAATCCGAAAGAAGCTTCAGGAAGAATGGAGAAACTTTTACTTTCTGCTTTAGCTAATTGGGAAGTAAAAAATGAAGGAAAAAGAATGGATGAAGGTAATCTTTTTGTTTCGGAAGTGAAGGTAGATGGTGGAAGAATGTTAAAAAGAGTTCAGCCAGCTCCTCAAGGTAGAGCGCACAGAATTAGAAAAAGATCTAACCATGTAACATTGGTAGTAGATAGTAGAAATACAGATAATAATTAATATGGGACAAAAAACAAATCCGATTGGAAACAGATTGGGCTACATCAGAGGATGGGAGTCAAATTGGTATGGTGGTAAAGATTTTGGCGATAGATTAGCTGAAGATGATAAAATAAGAAAGTACCTCAATATTCGTCTTGCTAAAGCAAGTGTATCACGAATTCCTATTGAGCGAACTATGAAGATGGTAACTGTTACAATTCATACTGCTCGCCCTGGTATTATTATTGGGAAAGGAGGACAGGAAGTAGAAACTTTGAAAGAAGAATTAAAAAAACTTACTAAAAAAGATGTTCAGATAAATATCTTTGAGGTAAAACGCCCAGAATTAGAAGCAACATTAGTTGCAAACGGAATTGCTCGGCAAATTGAAGGAAGAATATCTTACAAAAGAGCAATTAAAATGTCAATTGCTTCTACAATGAGAATGGGAGCAGAAGGAATAAAAGTACAAATTTCTGGAAGATTGAATGGTGCAGAAATGGCACGGTCAGAAATGTTTAAAGATGGAAGAACGCCTTTACATACTTTTAGAGCTGATATTGATTATGCTCTAGCAGAAGCGCAAACTACCTATGGTAAAATTGGAGTAAAAGTTTGGATTTGTAGAGGAGAAGTTTACGGAAAAAGAGATTTGATGCTTCACTTCAAGAGTGGAAAATCAAAAAAAGGAAACGATAGAAGACCTAGAAGAAGATAATTAAATAAAGAAAAAGAAAAATGTTACAGCCAAAGAAAACCAAATTCAGAAAGATGCAAAAAGGCAAAATGAAAGGGAATGCCCAAAGAGGTAGTACTTTAAGTTTTGGAACTTTTGGCATAAAAGCATTGGAAGAACATTGGATTACCGCTCGCCAAATAGAGGCAGCTCGTATTGCGGTAACAAGGGAAATGAAAAGACAAGGACAAGTTTGGATTAGAATTTTCCCTGATAAGCCAATTACGAAAAAACCAGCTGAGGTGAGAATGGGAAAAGGAAAAGGTGCTCCAGAATATTGGGCAGCTGTAGTAAGACCAGGTAGAATTTTGTTTGAAATTGATGGGGTAGATTTTGAATCTGCAAAAGAAGCGTTAAGGTTAGCATCTCAAAAATTGCCTATCAAAACAAAGTTTATTGTAAAAAGAGATTATAAAATTAAAGTAAAATAAGTAGATGAAATCAAGCGTATTAATAGAAATGCCAGATAATGAGTTAAACGATCTTTTGCTTGAAACAAAAGAAAGGTTATCTAAAATGAAAATGAGCCATGCGGTTTCTCCTTTAGAGAATCCTCATCAAATAAGATTTACTAAAAGAGATATTGCTCGAATCCTAACTGAGAAAAGAAGAAGAGAAATAGAAAACGAGCAAAAAACTAAATAAAGATGGAAAGAAATTTAAGAAAAGAAAGAACTGGAATTGTTACTAGTAATAAAATGGATAAGTCCATTGTAGTAATGGTAGAAAGAAAAGTAAAACATCCTTTGTACGCAAAGTTCGTGAAAAAGAGTAATAAGTTTGTGGCTCATGATCAGGAGAACACTTGTAATGAAGGCGATAAGGTTCGTATTGCAGAAACAAGACCTATCAGTAAAAGTAAGAATTGGAGATTAGTAGAAATTTTAGAAAGAGCAAAATAAAATGGTACAACAAGAATCTAGATTAAAAGTTGCTGATAATAGCGGAGCAAAAGAAGTGCTTTGTATCCGTGTATTAGGAGGAACTAAAAAACGATACGCTTCATTAGGCGATAAAATTGTAGTTACAGTTAAACAAGCGGACCCTTCTGGCGGAGTAAAGAAAGGACAAGTAGCAAAAGCGGTGGTAGTTAGAACAAGAAAAGAAGTAAGAAGAAAAGATGGTTCTTACATTCGTTTTGATGATAACTCTTGCGTACTACTTGATGAAAATGGAGAAATGAGAGGAACTCGTGTATTCGGACCTGTTGCAAGAGAATTAAGAGAACATAATTATATGAAAGTAATTTCATTAGCACCAGAAGTGCTTTAATATTTGATAAAATGAGAACAGTAAAAATTAAAATAAAGAAGAACGATATTGTGAAAGTGATGGCGGGTGCTTCTAAAGGAAAAGAGGGAAAAGTGATTAAGGTCTTTCCTAAAACTTATAGAGCAATTGTGGAAGGTGCTAATATGGTATCCAAACACACTAAGCCAAATGCAGCTAATCCACAAGGAGGAATTATTAAGCAAGAAGCTGCTTTGCATATTTCTAATTTGATGTTGATTGATGCTAAATCAGGCACAATAACAAGAGTTGGAAGAAAAAGAGATGAGCAAGGGAAAATAGTAAGATATTCAAAAAAATCCGGAGAGGTAATTAAATAATGGCATACACACCAAGATTAAGAGAAAAGTATAATTCTGAGATTGTAAACAATCTTAAAGGGAATTATAAATCGGTAATGCAAGTCCCGAAATTGGTCAAAATTTCATTGAACCAAGGAGTAGGAAACAGTAGTACCGACAAAAAGTTTATTGATACTGCTCAGCAGGAAATGACTGCTATTGCAGGTCAAAAGGCATTGATCACTAAATCCAAAAAAGATATCTCAAATTTTAAAGTAAGAAAAGGAATGCCAGTTGGCGTGATGGTTACTTTAAGAGGAAATAAAATGTATGAATTTTTGGATAGATTTATTTCTGCTACTTTACCAAGAGTTCGTGATTTTAAAGGAGTCTCAAGAAATGGATTTGATGGTAGAGGAAATTATACTTTAGGGATAAAAGAACATATTGTGTTTCAAGAAATTGATTTGGATAAGATTAATAAAATCACTGGAATGGATATTACTTTTGTTACTAATACCGATTCTGATGATGATGCTTATACTCTATTAAAAGAATTTGGCATGCCATTTTCTGATAATGGAAGTGCTATAAAAGAAGTTGAAGAAGCGAAAAAGAAAAAGCAAGAGGATGCAAGAAGAGAAGCGGAAGAAGCTGCAAAAGTTGAAGTAGCAGAAGAAGAATCAGGAGAAGAAACAGTAGAAGAAGAAAGCACTGATGGTGTAGAGCAAGAAAGTACAGATTCTGCTGAGGAAAATAATAATGAAGATAATAATACTGAAGAGTCAGCTGATACTGATGATTCAGAAAACAAATAATTTATGGCTAAAGAATCAATGAAAGCCCGAGAGGTAAAAAGACAAAAAATGGTTGCAAAATATGCTGAAAAAAGAGCTGCTCTAAAAAAAGCTGGCGACTATGAAGGGCTACAAAAATTACCAAAAGATGCTTCTCCTGTTCGTTTGCACAACAGATGTAAAATTACAGGAAGACCAAAAGGGTACATGCGACAATTTGGAATCTCTCGTGTGCTTTTTAGAGAAATGGCAAATTTTGGTAAGATTCCAGGCGTGAAAAAAGCAAGTTGGTAAATAAAATATAAAAAGAAAAAAATGACTACAGATCCGATAGCAGATTACCTTACAAGATTGAGAAACGCTTCAAAAGCAACTCATAAAGTAGTAGATATTCCTGCTTCAAATATGAAGAGAGAAATAACTAAAATCTTAAAAGATAAAGGTTATATCTTAAATTACAAATTTGAAGAAACGGCTAATAATCAAGGGAACATCAAAATTGCACTAAAGTATAATTCGCAAACTAAAAAGGCAGCTTTCAAAAAGCTAATTAGAATAAGTACGCCAGGACTTAGAAAATATGCTGATACTAAAACAATGCCTAGAGTATTGAATGGTTTGGGAGTTGCAATTTTATCAACTTCAAAAGGCGTGATGACAGATAAAGAAGCAAGAGTGCAAAAAGTAGGTGGTGAGGTTTTATGTCATGTTTATTAATAAAAGATAAGAATTAGAAAAAATGTCAAGAATAGGAGAAAACCCAATTACGATTCCAGAAGGTGTAACAGTAAATGTTGCTGATGGAGTAGTTACTGTAAAAGGAACTTTAGGTGAGCTTACACAAAAAATTGTAGAAGGGATAACAGTGAGTGTTAATGAGAATATTGTTTCATTAAAAAGAAGTTCTAATCAAAAGGAGCAAAGATCTTTGCACGGATTATATCGAGCATTAATTGCAAATATGATTGAAGGTGTAAATAAAGGATATACTAAAAAATTAGAATTAATTGGTGTGGGTTATAGAGCTTCTAATCAAGGTCAGAAGTTAGATATTTCTGTAGGTTATTCGCATAATATCATTTTTGAAGTTCCAACAGAAGTAAAAGTAAACACGGAATCAGAAAAAGGAAAAGCACCAGTTATTATTCTTACTTCACATGATAAACAATTGATTGGTGCGGTTGCTGCAAAAATTCGTTCCTTCAGAAAGCCAGAGCCATATAAAGGAAAGGGAATCCGATTTGTAGGAGAACAAATAAGAAGAAAAGCTGGTAAAACTGCAGCTAGTTAAACAATAAAGAAAAGAGATGATAAAATCAAAAAAAGATAAAAGACAAAATATTCGTTACAGAATCAGAAAAACTATAGCAGGAACTGCTGATTCTCCAAGGTTAGCTGTATTTAGAAGCAATAAGCAGATTTATGCGCAATTGATTGATGATGTTGCGGGAAGTACAATTGTTGCTGCTTCATCAAGAGATAAATCTTTGGAAGGAAAAAAAGTCACAAAAATCGAACAGGCAAAATTAGTTGGAACTTTAATTGGAGAGAAAGCTAAGGAAGCAGGTGTAGAATCGGTAAAATTTGATAGAGGAGGATTTATTTACCATGGTAGAGTGAAAGCATTAGCAGAAGCTGCTCGTGAAACAGGATTAAAATTTTAATAAGATATGTTTAAATATTCAGACAGTAAAAGAGTAAAACCATCAGGAGATATTGAGTTAACTGATAGGTTAGTTGGCATACAAAGAGTAACGAAAGTTACCAAAGGTGGTCGTACATTTGGCTTTTCCGCTATTGTGGTTGTCGGAAATGGAGCTGGAGTAGTTGGTATTGGTCTTGGGAAATCAAAAGATGTTTCCACAGCTATTTCAAAAGCGATTGATGCTGCAAAGAAAGATTTAGTGAGAGTTCCTATTTACAAAGGAACTATTCCTCATGAGCAAACTACCAAATTTGGTGGTGCTCAGGTATTTATAAAACCAGCATCTCATGGTACAGGAGTAAAAGCTGGGGGTGCAATGCGTGCGGTATTAGAAAGTGCTGGAGTTACGGATGTATTAGCAAAATCAAAAGGGTCTTCTAATCCTCATAATTTGGTGAAAGCAACTTTAAAAGCACTTTTAGAATTAAGAGATGCTAGAGAAGTAGCATTGCAAAGAGGAGTAAGTATGGAGAAAGTATTTAACGGATAATTATAGATAATGGCAAAAATTAAGATAAAACAAGTAAGAAGTAGAATAGGCAGACCAAAAGATCAAAAAAGAACTTTGGATGCTCTCAGATTAAGAAAAATGAATGCTATTGTTGAGCATGAAGCGACTCCTCAAATTTTGGGAATGGTGAAGAAAATTAAGCATTTAATAACGGTTGTAGAATAATTTAGATATGGAATTACATAATTTAAAACCTGCAAAAGGTTCAATAAAAAAAGGAAAAAGAGTTGGTAGAGGAGAGGGCTCAAAAAGAGGAGGAACTTCTACAAGAGGGCATAAAGGTGCTAAATCTCGTTCAGGATACTCTAGGAAAAGTGGATTTGAGGGTGGACAACAGCCATTACAAAGAAGAGTTCCTAAGTTTGGTTTTACCAATCCTAATAGAGTAGAATATCAAGGAGTAAATTTGGATAGATTACAAGAACTAGTGGATAATAAAAAAATAAAAACCAAAGTAGATAAACAAACTTTGGTGGATAACGGACTAGCTAAAAAGAAAGATTTAGTAAAGATTTTGGGTAGAGGAGAGCTTACTGCAAAATTGGATATTTCTGCTCACGCATTTTCAGCTTCAGCAAAAGCTGCAGTTGAAAAAGCTGGTGGAAGTGCAACTGTAATAGAAAAGTAAGATGAAAAAATTAATAGAAACAATAAAAAATATTTGGAATATTGAGGATCTTAGAAATAGGATTCTTATTACATTAGCATTTATCGGCATTTATCGATTTGGTTCTTTTGTTGTTCTTCCAGGAGTTGACCCAACACTTTTAGGAAATCTGCAACAACAAACTTCTGAAGGGTTATTAGGACTATTAAATATGTTTACTGGGGGAGCGTTTTCTCAAGCATCTATTTTTGCATTGGGAATTATGCCTTACATTTCAGCATCTATTGTTATTCAATTATTAGGGATGGCAATTCCATATTTCCAAAAATTACAGAAAGAAGGAGAAAGTGGTAGAAGAAAAATAAATAATATTACTAGATACTTAACTATCTTAATTACTGGTGGTCAAGCTCCTGGTTATATTGCAAACTTAAAAGCAACTCTACCGCCTGAGGCATTTTTATTATCACCAGGAATTTTCTGGTTATCCTCTATTATAGTGCTTGTTACAGGGACTATGTTCGTGATGTGGTTAGGTGAAAAAATTACTGATAGAGGGATTGGAAACGGAATATCTCTTTTAATTATGATTGGTATTATTGCTTATTTCCCTCAATCTTTAATGATGGAATTAGCATCTGGCTTGGAAGATCAAGGTGGTGGTTTGGTGCTTTTCTTAGTGGAAATGTTAATACTACTTTTAGTAATAATGGTTTCTATTTTGTTAGTACAAGGTACGAGAAGAATACCGGTTCAATATGCAAAAAGAGTAGTTGGAAACAAACAATATGGGGGTGTTCGTCAGTTTATTCCGTTAAAGGTAAATGCTGCAGGAGTTATGCCAATTATTTTTGCTCAAGCAATTATGTTTGTGCCTATTACTTTGGTTGGTTTTTCTGATTCTGAAACCTTGCAAGGAATGGCTGCAATACTTACTGATTTTGCTGGATTTTGGTACAACTTTATGTTCTTTATTATGGTAGTATTATTTACTTATTTTTATACTGCTATTACGGTAAATCCGAATCAAATGGCGGATGATATGAAAAGAAATGGCGGATTTATTCCAGGAGTAAAACCAGGAAGAAAAACGGCTGAATATTTAGATGCGGTAATGTCAAGAATTACATTGCCAGGAAGTATATTTTTAGGATTGGTTGCTATTCTGCCAGCATTTGCAATGGCTGGAGGAATCAATGCACAATTTGCTCAGTTTTATGGAGGTACATCATTACTTATTTTAGTTGGTGTGGTGTTAGATACTCTTCAGCAAATTGAAAGTCATCTGTTGATGCGCCATTATGATGGATTGATGGATTCAGGAAGGATAAAAGGAAAATCTTCTGGAGGAATGGTAGCATAGTTTTTGCTATGATTTACTATAAGTCGGAAGAAGATATAGAGTTAATAAGAGAAAGTTCTTTACTTGTTGGAAAAACCCATGCAGCAGTTGCAGGGCTTATAAAACCCGGAGTTACTACTTTGGAATTAGATAAAATTGCAGAGGAGTTTATTTTGGATAGTGGTGGAAAACCAGCTTTTAAAGGTTACGGAGGCTTCCCCAATACTTTGTGTATGTCGCCAAATGAACAAGTAGTACATGGCATACCAAACAATAAATCATTAAATGATGGAGACATTATTTCGGTAGATTGTGGAGTGTTGATGAATGGTTTTTATGGAGATTCGGCTTTCACCTATGAAGTAGGAGAGGTTAAAAAAGAGGTTAAAAAACTTTTGGAGGTAACAAAAGAATCTTTGTATAAAGGAATTGAGCAGGCAGTTGCAGGAAAAAGATTAGGAGATATTGGTTTTGCTATTCAAGATTATACCGAGAGTTTTGGCTATGGAGTAGTAAGAGAAATGGTAGGGCATGGCGTTGGGAAAAATTTGCATGAAAAACCAGAAGTGCCGAATTATGGAAAAAGAGGAAAAGGAATAAAACTAAAAGAAGGTTTGGTAATTGCAATTGAGCCAATGATAAATATGGGAACAAAGTCTATTCATCAGCATGCTGATGGTTGGACGATAACAACAGCAGATGGTGATTTTTCTGCACATTTTGAGCATACTATTGTGGTGCGAAAGAATAAGGCAGACATTTTATCATCTTTTGAGGAAATTGAAAAAGTGTTAAATAAAAATAAAAGTTAAGAAATGGCAAAACAGCCAAATATAGAATTGGACGGAACTATCAAACAAGCATTATCTAATGCTATGTTTAGGGTAGAACTTGAAAATGGGCATATTATTACAGCTCATATTTCAGGGAAAATGAGAAAATACTATATAAAGTTGTTGCCAGGAGATAAAGTAAAATTAGAAATGTCGCCTTACGATTTAACAAAAGGACGAATAACTTATAGATACTAATTTAAAAATTAGAAATTATGAAAGTACGAGCATCAGTAAAAAAGAGAAGTGAGGATTGCAAAATCGTTAGAAGAAAAGGACGATTGTATGTAATCAATAAAAAGAACCCTAGATTTAAACAAAGACAAGGATAAAATATGGCAAGAATAAAAGGTATAGATTTACCTAAAAACAAAAGAGGAGACATTGGCTTAACATACATTTTTGGTATTGGAAGGTCGTTCGCTAAAGAGATTCTCAACAAAGCAAATGTTTCTTTAGAAAAGAAAGTGCAAGATTGGGATGATAATGAGGTAAATAAAATCCGCACTATTATCGGAGATGAATATACGGTAGAAGGAGAGTTGCGATCGGAGACTCAAATGAATATAAAACGACTTATTGATATAGGTTGTAATAGAGGAATTCGACACAGAAAAGGATTACCACTTAGAGGGCAAAGAACAAAAAATAATTCAAGAACAAGGAAAGGAAAAAGAAAAACAGTTGCTAACAAAAAAGTAGCAGTTAAATAATAAATAAATATGGCAAAGTCATCAAAAAAGAAAAGTAAAGTAAGAGTAGAAGCGGTTGGTCAAGCACACATTCAAGCTACTTTTAATAATATTATTATCTCATTAACCAACAACAATGGTCAGGTTATCTCTTGGTCATCTGCTGGGAAAATGGGATTTAGAGGGTCAAAGAAAAACACTCCTTATGCTGCTCAAATGGCTGCAGAAGATTGTGCGAAACCAGCAATGGAACAAGGATTAAGAAGAGTAAAAGTATTTGTAAAAGGACCTGGTTCTGGAAGAGAATCAGCAATTAGAGCAATTCATAATAGTGGAATTATGGTAACCGAAATAGTGGATGTAACTCCATTGCCGCATAATGGTTGCCGTCCTCCAAAAAGAAGAAGAGTATAAATTTTTAATAAAAAGAAAAAATGGCAAGATATACAGGTCCTACATCTAAAATAGCAAGAAAATTCGGAGAACCAATTTTTGGTCCTGATAAAGTTTTGGACAAAAAGAATTATGGTCCAGGACAGCACGGGAATACAAGAAGAAGAGGGAAAAAATCGGAATATGCTGTGCAGTTGCAGGAAAAACAAAAAGCAAAATATACTTATGGTATTTTAGAAAAACAATTTTCTAACCTTTTTAAGAAAGCATTAAGACAAAAAGGTATTACAGGAGAAATTTTGCTTCAACTTTGTGAAACAAGACTGGATAATGTAGTGTATCGTTTGGGTATTTCTCCTACTAGAAGGGGGGCAAGACAAATGGTAACACACAAGCATATTGTGGTAAACGATAATATTACTAATATTCCTTCTTATGCTTTAAAGGTAGGCGATATTATTAGTGTAAGAGAAAAATCAAAATCATTAGAAATGGTAGGTGCTTCACTTGCAGCTTCTGCTCACGAATCTGATTGGTTAGAATGGAATTCTGATACTATGAATGGGAAAGTTTTGGCTTTGCCAGAAAGAGAACAAATTCCAGAAAATATAAAAGAGCAACTTATTGTTGAACTTTATTCAAAATAAAAACTAAACTTAAAAAAATAAAATTATGCCAATATTAAATTTTCAAAAACCGGATGAAGTAGTAATGCTTGAATCTGATGAAAATGTAGGGAATTTTGAATTCCGACCACTAGAACCAGGTTATGGTCTTACGGTAGGAAATGCACTAAGAAGAGTGCTACTTTCTTCATTAGAGGGATTTGCAATTACCTCTATAAAAATTCAAGGAGTGGAACACGAATTTTCAACTATTGATGGAGTAATTGAGGATGTAACGGAAATTGTTTTGAATCTTAAAAAAATCAGATTTAAACAACAAATTGAAGATGAAAATAGTGAAACTGCTACAATTAAAGTTTCAAAACAAAAAACGATTACTGCAAAGGATGTTGCAGCTGGACTTTCTAATTTTCAGGTATTAAATCCTGATCAAATTGTTTGTAATTTGGATAAGAAAGTTTCTTTTGAAATGGAAATTATTGTTGAAAAAGGAAGAGGGTATGTGCCTGCTGAGGATAATAAAAAAGAGGATACAACACTTGGAACTATTGCTATCGATTCTATTTTTACGCCTATCAAAAATGTAAAGTATGATGTGGAAAATTATAGAGTAGAACAAAAAACAGATTTTGAGAAATTAAATATTCATTTGGTAACAGATGGCTCAATTTCTCCAAAAGATGCACTTACAGAAGCATCTAAAATTCTTATTCAGCACTTTATGCTTTTCTCTGATGAGAAAATTACATTTGGAAAAGATTTAGAGGATGAATTTGATGAAGATACTTTGCATATGCGTCAATTACTGAAAACCAAATTATCTGAAATGGGATTGTCTGTAAGAGCATTAAATTGCTTAAAAACTGCAGAAGTTCAAACATTAGGAGAATTAGTGTCTTTCCATAAATCAGATTTATTGAAATTCAGAAACTTTGGTAAAAAATCATTAACAGAATTAGAAGCATTAGTGATTGATAAAGGACTAACATTTGGCTTAGATATTACTAAATATAATTTAGAAACAAAAGAAGAATAATGAGACACGGGAAGAAATTTAATCATTTAGGTAGAAAAGCAGCCCACAGAAAGGCAATGCTTGCTAATATGGCTTGCTCACTTATCGAGCACAAACGCATCAAAACAACTATTGCAAAAGCAAAAGCGTTAAGAGTTTATATCGAGCCGCTACTTACAAAATCAAAGAATGATACTACTCATTCTAGAAGAACAGTTTTCTCTTACCTGAAACAAAAGGAAGCAATTACTGAACTTTTTGGAGATATTGCCTCAAAAATTGCAAACAGACCTGGTGGATATACTAGAATCTTAAAATTAAGCAATCGTTTGGGTGATAATGCAGAAATGTGTTTTATTGAGTTGGTAGATTATAATGAAGATTATACTACTGATAAACCAAAAAGAAAGAAAACTAGAAGAAGAGGCGGAAGTAAATCGGAGGTTCCAACTGCAGAAACTGTGGTAGAAACGCCAGTAGTGGAAGCAACAGAAGTTGTTGAAGAAACGACAGATACTGATTCTGAAGAAGTGAATGAAGTGGTAGAAACTACTGAAATTGTGGAGGAAAAAGTAGAGGAAAATGTTGAAGAAACTCAAACAGAACAAACGGAAATAGAGGAAACTACAGAAGAGAAAAAAGCTGAAGGTTCTACTCCAGAAGTTGCGGAGGAAGTTGTAGAAGAAAAAGCAGAAGAGATTGTAGAAGAAGAATCTTCAACTCCAGAAGTGGAAGATTCAAAAGAGGAGGAATCTAAAACGGAAGAAGTAGAGGAAGCAAAAGCTGAAGAAAAACCAGCTGTAGAAGAGGCTTCTGAAGTAAAGGAAGAAACTGAAGTTGAAGAGGAGACTCCAGCTGAAGAAGAAAAAACAGAAGAAGCTGATAACTCTGAAAATAAAGAAGAAAAAGGAGAGTAGTTATATCACTTCTTTTTAAGATTTAATGAAAGGGTAAAGCTTAGGTTTTATCCTTTTTTTATAAAATAATTAAATGAAATACATTAAGAAAAAACCAGCAGTATTGTTATTACAAGATGGAACTATATTCCATGGTAAAGCTAATGGTGTTGATGGAATTGCTACAGGTGAACTTTGTTTTAATACTGGAATGACTGGTTATCAGGAGGTGTTTACTGACCCTTCTTATTTTGGTCAATTGATGATTACTACTAATGCACATATTGGAAATTATGGTGTTAAAAATGATGAAGTAGAATCTGATAATATGAAAATTGCAGGCCTTATATGTAAGAATTTCAATAATGGATTTTCTCGTGATGGAGGTGATGGTGATTTGAATTCTTATTTTGTTGATCAAAATAAAGTAGTAATTTCAGATATTGATACTAGAGCTGTTGTGCGTCATATTCGTGATAAAGGAGCTATGAATGCCATAATTTCAACATCTATTACTGATATTGCTGTATTAACAAAATTACTATCTGAAGTTCCTTCAATGGAAGGATTAGAGCTTTCATCATCAGTTAGTACTAAAGAACCTTATTTTGTTGGAGATGAAAATGCATCTAATAAAGTTGCAGTTTTGGATTTAGGTGTTAAAAGAAATATATTGAAATGCTTAACGGATAGAGATTGTTATTTACAAGTATTTCCTATGAATACTTCTTATGAAGAAATGAAAAAATGGAATCCTGATGGTTTCTTTTTATCTAACGGACCTGGAGATCCTTCTGCTATGCCAGATGTTATTAAGGAAGTAGAGAAAGTTACTGCTGATGGAATAGCTGTTTTTGGAATTTGTTTAGGACATCAAGCTATGGCATTATCTGAAGGTATCTCAACTTATAAGATGCATAACGGTCACAGGGGGATTAATCATCCTGTGTTGAATTTAGCAACTAAAAAAGCAGAAGTTACTTCTCAAAATCATGGATTTGGTATTTCAGAAGAAGATATAAAGAATAACCCAAATGTTGAGGTAACTCATGTTAATTTAAATGATGATACTATAGAAGGAATTAAGCTTAAAAACAAGAATTGTTTCTCTGTTCAATATCATCCGGAATCATCTCCAGGACCACATGATTCTAGATATTTATTTGATGAATTTGTTAAAAATATAAATAAAAACTAATGGGAAGAATAGTAAATATACATGCTAGACAAATTTTAGATTCAAGAGGTAATCCTACAGTTGAAGCAGAGGTAGTTACTGAAAATGGAATAATGGGAAGAGCTGCTGTTCCATCTGGTGCTTCTACTGGGAAGCATGAAGCAGTTGAATTAAGAGATGGGGACAAAGGA
>CAYVKX010000003.1:0-1441 GCA_964452095.1 uncultured Weeksellaceae bacterium | reverse complement strand
GGAACTTATCTTGGTAAAGGTGTTTTAAAAGCAGTTCAGAATATAAAAACAGCAATTAATGAGGATTTAAATGGAGTTTATGTAAATGAACAAGCTCTTATTGATAATAAGATGATTGCTTTAGATGGTACTCCAAACAAAGCAAATTTAGGAGCCAATGCTATGTTGGCGGTTTCCTTAGCTTGTGCTAAAGCATCTGCAATAGAAAGCGGGCAAGAACTTTATAATTATATTGGAGGCGTAAATGCTAGGGAACTTCCTATTCCAATGATGAATATTTTAAATGGAGGTTCGCATGCTGATAATAGTATCGACTTTCAGGAATTTATGGTTATGCCTGTTGGAGCTACTTCTTTTTCAGAGGCTTTAAAAATGGGAACAGAAGTTTTTCATCATTTAAAGGCAGAGTTAAAATCACAAGGGCACTCAACTAATGTTGGTGATGAAGGAGGTTTTGCTCCAAATTTAGGTTCTAATGAAGAAGCAATTGAAGTTGTATTAAAAGCAATTGAATCTGCTAGGTACAGACCAGGTGAGGATATGTATATTGCAATGGATGCTGCAGCATCAGAATTTTATAATGCAGAAGAAAATGTTTATCATTTTCATCAATCAACAGGAGATAAATTAACGCCATCAGAAATGGTTGATTATTGGAAAGATTGGACTGAAAAATATCCTATTCTTTCAATTGAAGATGGTTTAGATGAAGATGATTGGGATGCATGGAAGAATTTAACAACTAAAATTGGAGACAAAGTTCAGTTAGTTGGAGATGATTTGTTTGTAACTAATGTAGAGAGATTAGAAAGAGGAATTGAAAATGATATTGCCAATTCAATTCTGATTAAAGTTAATCAAATTGGAACTTTGACAGAAACGATCAATGCTGTTCAGATGGCACAACAAAATTCTTATACATCTGTTATGAGTCATAGATCTGGTGAAACAGAAGATACAACAATTGCTGATTTGGCAGTAGCATTAAATTGTGGGCAAATCAAAACGGGTTCAGCTTCTCGCTCTGATAGAGTGGCGAAATACAACCAACTTTTAAGAATTGAAGAGTTCTTGGGTGAAAAAGCAATTTATCCAGGGAAAAATATTATATTGGGCTAATTATAAAAACAAGAAATTATGACAAAAAAAGCAGAGTTACACTATGACGGAAAGGTGATAGAGCTTCCAGTTTTAACAGGAACAGAAAACGAAACAGCAATTGATATAAGTAAGTTGCGAGCAGAAGCGGGAATCATCACACTCGACAAAGGATTTAAAAATACTGGCTCTACTCAAAGTGCAATTACATTCTTAGATGGCGAAAAAGGGATTTTAAGATATAGAGGTTATACTATTGAAGAGTTAGCTGAAAAATCTACTTTTTTAGAGGTTGCATTTTTGCTAATTTATGGCGAATTGCCAACTAAAGAGGAGTTGAATA
>CAYVKX010000002.1:0-63456 GCA_964452095.1 uncultured Weeksellaceae bacterium | reverse complement strand
AATGGAATGAATGCTTTACATAAAGGTGTTGAAATTGATGCAGTTTATAAAATTAACAGACAACTAAGTGTGGAAGGCTTACTTTCTATTGGAGATTGGAAATGGACATCAGCCGATACTGTAAGGTTTTTAGATGACAACAATAACCCAATTGTTGATGATTTTGGTAATGAAATTACTGCAACCTTTGATGCAGATGGAGTGCATGTTGGGGATGCTGCTCAAACGCAATATGGCATAAGTGTAAGATATGAGCCAACCCATAATTCTTATTTTAAATTAAGAGGAACTTATTTTGATAATTATTATGCTGATTTTGACCCATTAAGTTTAAATGGAGAAAATGCCGGAAGAGAAAGTTGGGTGATACCAGCATATCAATTAGTTGATTTGCATGCTGGATATAAATTTAAGCTTTGGGATAATAATAAATTGGATGTTAAATTTAGTGTACTGAACCTATTTAACGAAATTTATATTTCAGATGCTCAAAATAACGACCCTTATAATGCAAACTATCAAGATTTTGATGCAAAATCGGCAGGAGTATTTTTTGGCTTAGGAAGAAGGTTTAGTTTATCAGCAAAATTCAATTTTTAAGTTAAATCCTAGTTTTGATATAGCAGATAAACGAATAAACAGAATACAAATAAACATTAAAACATGAAAAAATCAACCACATTAATTATTGCAACATTACTAAGTGTAGTAGGGTTTGCACAAACAGATATTGCAACAGCAAGAGCTCAAGGAGTTGGAGCAACAGTAACCGTTACAGGTGTAGTAACAAATGGAGATGAACTCGGGCCAATTCGATATATTGAAGACGCAACGGGTGGGTTAGGGCTTTACGATCCTACAGTTTTAAGTGCTGTAGTAAGAGGAGATGAATTGACTGTTACCGGTGTTTTGGTAGATTATAATGGATTAATGGAAATGACTCCAGTATCCTCTCTTGCTACAAATTCTGCTGGAAATTCAGTAACACCTCAAGTAGTTACACCTATTCAAATTGGAGAAAGTACAGAATCAGAATTGGTGCAAATTAACAATGTTATTTTCAATAGTGGAGGGTCGCTTTTTACAGTAGGAACCCATGATTTTTCTTCTAATGGTGAAAATGGTAAAGTATATATTAGAGCCGGAAATCCTTTAGAAAACTCTATGATTCCTATGGGTGCAGTTACACTTATTGGAATTTCTTCACAATACACTTTTTCAACCCCAGCCAATGATGGTTATCAAATTTTACCAAGAGATTCTTCAGACATTATTCCATCTGGAAATTTAATTTTTACTTCTGCTGTTGTGCAATCAAACATCACAACAACTTCTTTTGATTTGAGTTGGACTGTTTCTGATTCTTCCAGTACAAATTGTAATTATGGGACATCTTCTGCATTAGGTACTTCCGTTAATAATGGAGGAAATACAATGACTCATACCTTAAGTTTGACTGGGCTTTCTCCTGCTACTTTTTATCATGTGGAGTGTTATTCAGTAAAAGGAACCGATACGACCTTTTCTTCAATTGGAATTTATTCTACCGCATCCCTTTCCTCAGGTGTTATTCGTCCTTATTTTAATCATTCTGTGGATGTTTCTGTTTCTACTGGAGTGGATGCCCAAAACATTACTACTTATTTTAATGACACCATTAAAGCATATATGGATTTGGCGCAAAATACTTTGGATATTTGTGTGTATAATGCGTCAGATGCTACCATAGCAACTGCAATAAATGATGCATATAATAGAGGGGTTACAGTGAGATATATAGCAGATGATGATGTCACAAATACTATGTTATCATCTTTAAATTCAAATATTCCAATCGTATATAGAGATCCTATTCCTGATGGAATTATGCACAATAAATTTATTATTATTGATGCAAATTCTACTACTAATTCTTGGATAATGGGAGGTTCTTGCAATTGGACAAACCCTACCAATTTATTTAATGATTATAACAATCTTATTTTTATTCAAGATGAAGCAATTGCAAAAGCATATACTTTGGAATTTAATGAAATGTGGAATGGCACTTTTGGGGCAAATAAAATAGATAATACGCCTCATAAATTTGTGGTTGGTGGTAAAGATGTTGAGGTTTATTTTTCTCCTTCTGACCAAACTACAAGCAAAATACTAGAAGTAATTGATAATGTAGATTACACTTTTGAATTTGGACTATTAGGTTTTACTCGTGATGATTTAGGACAAGCAGTAATTGATAAAGATGCTCAATTTGGAATAAATATTAGAGGTATTATTGAACAAGAAAATATTCTTGGAAGTGAATTTGCTGATTTGATTTCTGCTGGAGTAAATGTAAAATCACACATGGGAATTACTTACCAATTTCATCATAAATATGCTATTGCAGATGCTGATGTAGTGGCTTCTGACCCAACTATTTTAACGGGATCACACAATTGGAGTAATAATGCAGAAAATAATTCTGATGAAAATACTTTAATTATTCATGATGCTACTATTGCTAATATTTATCTGCAAGAATTTACTAAGCGTTTTAATGAATTAAGTGGAACATCTAATATTGATGATTTAGTAGAATTAGGACTTTCTGTTTTTCCAAATCCTTCAAGTGGAGTTGTAACTGTAAAAACAGATTTAGAAATAGAGAAAATAATCCTGTATGCAGTTGATGGAAAGTTAATTTCTGTAAATGAAACATCATCAATTAAAATTACAACTAAAGGTATTTACTTTTTAAAGATAGATACAGATAAAGGGAGCACTGTGAGACAGATAGTTGTTGAGTAAATTATCACAAAAAATCATTTCTTCTTAAAAACCTATATATCAATTAGAAAGGAGTAGATTTGCAAAAAATTTTGCAGATGACATTTACAGATATAGGGCTAGACGAAAACATTCAAAAAGCCATTGCCGATTTGGGTTTTGAGAAACCAACACCCATACAACAAGAAAGTATTCCCTTTGTGCTAACTCAGGAAAACGACCTTATTGCTCTTGCCCAAACTGGAACAGGAAAAACAGCTGCTTTTGGCTTACCTATTATTCAGAAAATTGAAACTGATAGAAAAGAAACTCAAGCAATTATTTTGTGCCCTACAAGAGAGCTTTGTTTGCAAATAACCAAAGATTTAGAGAGTTATGCTAAATACTTAAAAAAGTTAAAAATTACTGCTGTATATGGAGGAGCTAATATACAAACTCAAATCAGAGCTTTAAATTCTGGTAGTCAAATTGTAGTTGGAACTCCTGGCAGAGTGATTGATTTAATAAAAAGAAAAAAATTAAAACTTGGACATATTGAGTATGTAGTTTTAGATGAAGCAGATGAAATGCTCAATATGGGATTTAAAGATGATTTAGATACAATTTTGGCAGAAACTCCTGAAGAAAAACAAACACTTTTGTTTTCTGCAACAATGCCAAAGGAAGTAATGAGAATTACAAAAAATTATATGTTTAGCCCTCAAACAATTGAAGTGGCTGGCAGAAATGAAGGGGCAAAAAATGTAGAACATCACTTTTATATGGTGAATGCTCGTGATAGATATAAAGCACTTAGAAGAATTTGTGATGTAAACCCTGAAATTTATGGTATTGTTTTTTGTAGAACAAGAAGAGAAACAAAAGATGTTGCCGATAAATTGATGCAAGATGGCTACAATGCAGATGCTATTCATGGCGATTTGTCTCAATCGCAAAGAGACCATGTAATGGGTAGATTCAGAAAAAGAAATTTACAAATGTTGGTAGCAACTGATGTAGCAGCAAGAGGAATTGATATTGATGATTTAACGCATATTATAAATTACAATCTTCCAGATGATTTGGAAGTGTATGTGCATAGATCTGGGCGTACTGGAAGAGCAGGGAAAAGTGGTGTTTCTATTATTATTGCACACAGCAGAGAGAGAAGAAAATTGCAAGCAATTAGCAAAATGCTAAAAAAAGATATTGCTCAAAAACAAGTCCCAAATGGAGAAGAAATTTGTGCAATTCAATTGCTAACTTTAATTGATAAAGTGGTAAAAACAAATGTGAATGAACAAATAGAAAAGTACATTCCGGTAATTGAAGAGAAATTAGCACATTTAGATAAAGAAGAGCTTTTAAAACATTTTGTTTCAGCAGAATTTAATCGGTTTCTTTCCTTTTATAAAAATGCTCCTGATTTAAACATCAGCACTAACAGTAAAAGTGATAGAAGTAGAAAAAAAGATAGAAAAAGAGATGATAGGAGAGAGAAAAAAGGTGGCGGTACAGGGCATGCAGAAAAAGGATACAGCCGATTTTTTATCAATTTAGGGAAGTTGCAAAATTTAGAAACACATAACCTAATTGGGCTTATCAATGAATACACTCGCCAAAGAAATATCCAAATTGGAAAGATTGATATTTTGCGTAAATTTTCCTTTTTTGAAGTAGATAGCAATCATGAGCAAGATATATTGGCAGGACTCTCTGATGCTCAATGGAACGGAAATAGAGTTTCTGTGGAATTATCAAAGCCTCCATCAGCAAGTGGTGATTTTAAAAGATCTTCAAAAGGAAGTGGTAAAAGAAGATTTGATGCAAAACGAAAAGATAGAAGTAGCTCTACTAAAAGAAAAAATGGCGGCAGAAGAAGTGGCGGTGGAGAAGGCTCGTTCAAAGATAAATTTAAAGCTAGTACAAAAAGAAAAAGACGCTAATTACTTTTTCCCAGCAACAAAATCTTTCAAATAATACGGTTCAAAATAAGCAATATCCTCAAAATCTTTTTTAGCAAATTTCGCAACTGTAGTTGCAAGCATATCTTTTGAAGTAGGATATATATTGTCTACATAAGTCGCATTGGAAGAAGTAATAATTTTCTTGCATTTTTCCGCTCCATCCCCAAAAAATAATACTTTTTTCTCTAATTCTTTTTGGCAAGATTTTTCATCAATTATATCGGCTTGCACGCCTCTTATCTCATTATTTGAATTATCATAAAAAGCATTATACACCTCCATTCTTCTTGCATCAATCATAGGAGAATACAAATCAGATTCTACTTTTTGAGCCATTCCAAAAGCCATTGCCTTTAGAGTAGAAACCGAAATAAGCGGAATACCTAATGCGTAACAAAAACCCTTTGCGGTGGAAACGCCAATTCGCAAGCCGGTATAAGATCCAGGACCTTTGCTCACTGCCACCGCATCCAAATCTTTTATGGAATATTTTGTATTTTTAAATAATTCTTCAATAAAAATATTGAGTTTTTCAGCATGAGAATATTGCTGATTTACTTCCTCTTTGCAAGCAATAATTTTACTCTCTAAAGCCAAAGCAACCGAACAGCTTTTAGTTGCTGTTTCTATAAGCAAAAAAAGTGCCATCTAAAAATCGTAATAATGATTAAACAAATCTGTTTTCAAACTAATGGTATAAAGTAAGGTGTTTACCTCAGCCAACTCATTGGTTAAATCTCGTTTTCTAATCCCAATGTCAATTTTAAAATTTGTTGCCGGATTAATAATATAGCCAAAATTCAGTTGAAAATACTTTACATCCGTTAGATTCCCCTGATACATTTCCATACCGAATTCATCTAACACCCCATCATTATCTCTGTCTGGTCTTCCAATTCCTACATGCTGCACTCCTGATTCCTCCGCAAAATCTCCTGTAGACATATACACATCATTTCCGTAAGAGGTTTGGTCACCTATGATTTTCCCGCCATATTTTGCAATCATCAATTGTGCTCTTGCCGTCCACCTTTGTTTTCTATAATTTATAATCAATAATTTTTCAGAAAAATTTGCTCCTAAAGGATGTGCAAGTGGCTGATTGTAATGCGCATAATTCTGCACAGGATTATGATGAGCGTAAGTATAAGGGCGAACTAAATTGTACTCGGTTTGCAAAGTTAAGTTCTGCAAACCAAAAACATCATACATTTTTGCTCCTAACTGATAGGCAAATTTGTTTCCCCAAAATCCATTTCTTTGTCTTAAATCATTGATACTAAATTCATCCAATGCAAATTGTCCGTACAGATAAGATTTATATGGCAATTGATATTTTGTATTGATTCCAACCAACACATTATCGGGGGAATTAATGGAGAACTCTAAAGGTCGAAAAAGTGAAATAGGATTCAAATAATTTGCATCAAAACCTCTGTTTCCTGGTGCATGATTTGCTCTCCAAATTACAGATTCAAAAATGCTAATCGTAAGATTAGAATTTACTTTCGTACTCAAGTAATGTGCTGACATATATTTTTTAGCATAGCCCATTTGGTCGTAATTATCTATTCCATTATTTTTAAAATAATTTATATCCTGAAATTCTGCATACAAATTGGTGTATTGTACCCTCCAAAAAATAGTTTGAATTCTTAAAAAAGGATAATTAAAAGCATTATCAGAAAGTAAAAGAGAACGGTAACCATCACCTATAAAATGTTTCCCATGCCCAAACTGAACTACAAAATGCTTGGCTGGCTTTATCGCCACATAGCCAGATGCCATTGCGTAATCAAATCCTGTTTCTTTAAACTCTCGAGCAAATCCTTGTCCGGGAACTACCCTATTTCTTCTAATATTAGAGTCCAAATAGTTTGGGAATATAGCTTGGTTTTCAGAAAAAGAAGAGTAAAAAGAAACAGATTCTCCTAGATTTCCTTCAATAATAAACCCTCTTGTATTAGTAAAAATATTTGTGTTTCTTACTGTTTCTTTCCCTTTGGTAAAATCAATAATTGGTGAAGCGGTAACTTTATAGTCATCTCCTTTTAGGATTACTAAATGTTCAGAAAATAATTTCCGTTTGTACCAATTTGTCCATTTATTTGGAAATATTTCATTTATCAAAGAATCGGCATTTACTTTTTCATTTACAGTTGATTTGATTAGTGGCTGAAAGGAAGTGTGTGCTATAGAATTATTAATTTCTTGCTCCAAAATCAAATGTGCATCTTTACCCAAAGGCAAATTAGTATGCTGAGCATTGGTAAATAAAAAAGCCAACAGCAGTAAAATGAGAAGAAAAAATTTATTCATTATTTTTATTTCTTCTTTTAAGAATAATAAATGGAATGGACATTGTGCTATAAGCAATAACTGCTAAAATACTTATCGAGTAATTGATATTAATATCTAGTATAAGTAAGGATATAAGTATTAAAATAATACTAGCAATATAAATTATTATAGCGGTTTGCTTATGTGAAAACCCTAAATCAAGCAGTGCATGATGAATATGATTTCTATCGGCATAAAGAGGAGATTTTCCTTTTAAAACCCTCACTACAAAAACCCTTAAAGAATCAAAAAGTGGAATAGACAAAATAGAAATTGCTAATAAAGGTCCTTTATTTATAAAGGTTATTTCATTAACAATAACACCAGTTTTGATGAGGTCAATAGCCAAAATTGCAAGAATAAAACCAACCACTAATGAACCCGTATCTCCCATAAAAATTTTAGCTGGATAAAAATTATATCTGATATATGCAAACAAAGCTCCAGCTAGCGAAAATGCTAATATTGCCATTTCAAAATGAGAAGCGAAAAAAGCTAGAAGCCCAAAAGTTATGGCTGCTATTATACCTATTCCAGCTGCCAAACCATCTATTCCGTCAATCAAATTGTAAGCATTTGTAATTACAATAACTGTAAAAATTGTAAAAAGCAAACCTATCCAAGAAGGGAGATTAAATACACCCCATACTCCATGCATATCCGTAATTTTAACTTCCGCTAAGAAAATAACTATAAGAATTGCTATAATTTGTCCCATCATTTTCTTACTTGGGGTAAGTGATAATAGATCATCAATAATTCCAACAAAAAATATTACAATAATTGCTGAAAGCAAAAACTGAATATTTCCTATTTCCTCCATGCCAATTCCCCAAAAAAGAAGGGCAAAACTTACTCCAGAAAAAATGCCAATCCCTCCAAAAACGGGAATACTTTTCTCATGTGAGGCGCGCACTCCAGGATTATCGTATAGTCGCCTTTTTTCAGCAAACTGAATTATTTTTGGTATTATTAAATAAGTAATAAGAAAGGATGTGAAAAAACCAAAAAATATATTTATGATAATTTGATTCACTTTTCGCTTATCTTTTTGAGTTGTTTTTTAATCCTTCAATATCTGATTCTACCATTTTTTTGCAAAGTTCCTCCACTGTTATTTTAGGTTTCCATCCAAGTAATTTTTCGGCTTTTGCAGGATTTCCAATGAGAGCATCTACCTCTGCCAATCGAAAATATTTTTCATCCACTTTTACTACTACTTTTCCGGTTTTTTTATCAATTCCTTTTTCTTTTACACCTACTCCATCCCATTCTATTTCTGTACCAATAACACTAAAAGCCATTTCTGTAAATTGTCTTACAGTGCTTGCTTTATTTGTTGCTAGAACAAAAGTATCGGCAGTATCATGTTGCATCATTCTGTACATTCCTTCCACAAATTCTGGTGCATATCCCCAATCTCTACTAGCATCTAAATTGCCTAATTTAATACAATTTCCTTCTCCAGAATTTATTCTAGCTACTCCATCTGTAATTTTTCTAGTTACAAATTCCAATCCTCTTAGTGGAGATTCATGATTAAAAAGGATGCCGCTACAAGCAAAAATACCATAGGATTCTCTGTAATTTTGAGTCATCCAATGTGCATAAAGTTTTGCTATTCCATAAGGGCTTCTCGGATAAAAAGAAGTTGTTTCTTTTTGCGGAACTTCTTGCACCTTTCCATAAAGTTCGGAAGTAGATGCTTGGTAAAATTTGATGTTTTTATCTATAATTCTGATTGCTTCCAAAAGATGAGTAACACCAATTCCAGTTATCATAGAAGTAGCCAATGGCTGATCGAATGATACATGCACAAAACTTTGAGCAGCTAAATTATAAATTTCATCAGGCCTGATTTCAGAAACCATTCTGATGGTGCTAGCCGCATCAATCAAATCGTGTTCAATAAGCATTAAGTTCGGATTTTCCTTTATTCCTAAATACTCTATTCTCCAAAAGTTTTGGGAACTAGTCCTTCTGTACGCACCATAAACTTTATAATTTTTAGCTAATAAAATTTGAGCTAAATACGCACCATCTTGCCCGGTTATACCTGTAATAATTGCCTTCCTCATTGAAATGTTTACTTGTTTTGAGGGGTAAAAATACTCATAAATATTTTTATAGGCCGTAATTTGCTGCACCCAATCATGTAAAGTGAAGATATTATCTACTTTTATGGTGTTTAATTTCGCATCTTTTCCAGCTTGGATATCAGAATCTGAGTCGCCAACTAAATAAGAATTTTGAGTATTTATCTTAGGAAAATCAATAATAGCTTTTTCAATCATTCCCGTTTTTGGTTTTCTGCAATTACATCTCTTTTTTTCTAAATGAGGGCAGAAATAAATTTTATCAATTTTCCCTTTTGATTTTTCTATTTCCAAAATCATAAATTGATGTAGAGTATTCAAATCATTTTCACTCATAATCCCCTTTCCAATTCCTTGTTGATTAGTTACAACAATAATTCTTTTAAATATTTTTGAGAGTTCCGCAATAGCTTGTTTGGCTTTTGGCATAAACTCAAATTCCTCTGAATTTCGGACATACCGACCTTCTAATTTTTTGTTTATCACCCCATCTCTATCTAAGAAAAGTGTGTCAAAATCAGGCATTAGGAAATATTTCTTCTTCAATAAGCTGACAAATAATATGCCCAATTAAAATATGTGCTTCTTGAATTCTTGGCGTATCATCAGAAGGAATCCTAATCATAATATCGCAAATTGCTTTCATTTCCCCTCCACTATTTCCTGTAAAACCGACAGTTGTCATCCCAATATCTTTTGCCTTTTGCATTGCTTTTACTACATTTGGAGAATTCCCAGAAGTAGAAATTCCTACTAAAACATCCCCTTTTCTACCAGATGCTTCTACCATTCTTGCGTAAGTTTCTTCATAGCCATAATCATTGGCAACAGCCGTCATAAAGGAGGAATTAACATGCAAAGCTTCTGCATAAAGTGGAGGTCGGTCAGTATAAAACCTACCACTGAGTTCGGCTGCAATATGCTGAGCATCAGAGGCACTTCCGCCATTTCCACAAAAAAGCATCTTTTTATCATTCTTAAAAGCTTTGATGCTTTCCTTAGCAATTTTCTCAATATTGCTTTGCAACTTATCATCTTGCAAAATGCTATTAAAAATTTCAAGCGAACTTGCTATAGATTTATTTATTCTACTTTTCATGTTTTTAGTTTTTGCTAAAATACAAAATTAAAGAGTTTCATAAGCTAACTTTGTGAGTCGGCCAATTTCATCCCAGCCATATTTTGTATTTATGAGTTCTGTTCCTTTTAATCTGACTCTTTCTAAGCCCTCTTTATTTGCTAAAATTTTAATTAGTTTTTCTGCTAAATCTTTCGCATTTTCTGATTGAAACAAAAAACCATTTTCATTATCAGAAATTATTTCTTTTAGAGGTGATAAATCAGATACTAATGCTGGTTTTTCATAACTGAGTGTCATGATCAGCACCCCACTTTGATAAATCTTTTTATAAGGCAAAACCACTAAATCTGATGCGCAATAATAATGTTCTACATCCTCATGGAGAATAAATTTTGTGTGTAAAATTATATTTTCTGAAAGCTTATTTTTATCAATTATTTTCTGATATAAGGAAAAATCATTTTCCCAAGGTTTTCCAGCAATCAATAAAATAGTATCAGGATTTTTATCGATTACTTTCTTAAAAGATTCAAGTAAAATTTCTAATCCCTTTACTTTCTTTATCATACCAAAGAAGAGTAAAATTGTTTTGTCTTTTGGTAAATTTAATTTTGCTCTTGAATGATTTTTATCTTTCTGAATAGTAATAAATGGCGTGTAATTTCCATGAGGAACAATGTGAATCTTTTGCTCAGGGATTGGTGTTACCTTAATTATTTCCTCTTTACTAAACTCATTATGAGTTAGCACTAAATCAGCAAGTTTGTAAATCCATTTAGCGTAAAATGATGCGTCATTATTATTTGCAAAAGCTCCAACATCATGTACTGTTAAAACTACTTTCCCAAACAATAACTTAACTAAAATTAGATTAAACAACATATTTATTCTCATGCGAAAAACATGAAAATGAAAAAATTTGCTACCAAAAAATTTTGCATGGAAGATGGATAACGCACTTCCTTTAATGTACTTTAAAGTGCTAAAGAATTTATTTGAACTAAAAAGGAATCCATAAAATTGATAAAACCTTAACCCTTTTATGTTTGGATTATCTGTTTCTTTATTAGTGTACAAACACACCTCTACATCTGAATTTATCAACCCTTCTGATTGACCAAATAAATAAAAATGGTGCGAACTTCCAAAGCTACCAAGAGGATCAATTATTGCTACTTTTCTATTCATAATTTAGCAGACAAAGATAAAACCTTTTCAATAAACAATTTATATATTTGCGGCAATAACAAAAAAACAAAAAGAATTTATCATTCAAGCTAGTAATTAATGCTATTTAATTCCCTTCAATTTTTAATTTTCTTCCCTATAGTCGTTAGCATATTCTTTTTGCTTCCTCAAAAAAGAAGATGGATTCTATTATTAATAGCTTCCTATTATTTTTATATGTGCTGGAAGGTGGAGTATATAGTTTTAATAATTGCCTCTACTCTTATCGATTATTTTGTAGCTAAAAAGATGGCAGAATTAACGGAAAAAGCAAAAAGAAAAAAATGGCTTTTAATTAGCTTGATTTCTAATCTTGGGATTTTGTTTGGCTTTAAATACTTCAATTTTGTAAACACGAATGTTCAGGCATTATTTGATAATTTTAATGTTTTTTATGGCGTTCCTGCATTTGATGTTTTGCTCCCTGTTGGAATTTCATTTTACACTTTTCAAACCTTAAGTTACACCATTGATGTGTATAATGGGAAAACACCTGTACAAAATCATTTAGGAATTTTTGCGGTATACGTTTCCTTTTTCCCTCAACTAGTTGCAGGCCCAATTGAGAGGTCAAACCATCTTTTGCCTCAATTTTTTGTAGAGCATAAATTCAGCTATGATAGAGTCAAATTCGGCTTACAACAAATGCTTTGGGGGTTCTTTAAAAAAGTAGTAATTGCAGATAGATTAGCTATTGTAGTAGATGGAGTCTATAATAATTTGGATAATTATTCTGGCTTCTCATTAGTAATCGCAACCATATTTTTTACTTTCCAAATTTATTGCGATTTTTCTGGATATTCTGATATCGCAATTGGCTCAGCAAGAGTAATGGGGTTTGAATTAATGGATAATTTCAAACGCCCTTATTTCTCCAAATCAATTTCGGAATTTTGGCAAAGGTGGCATATATCGCTTTCTACTTGGTTTCGTGATTATTTATACATTCCTCTTGGTGGGAATAGAGTGGTGAAATGGCGGTGGTACTATAATTTGTTTATTACTTTCCTTGTTAGTGGGTTTTGGCATGGAGCAAATTGGACTTTTTTGGCTTGGGGGGCTTTGCATGGAACTTATTTAATTATGGCTATCGGGCTAAGAAAACCTAAACAATATATTCTTGATTTATTCAAATTAAACAACACTTACATTCATAAAATATATCAAGTTGGCTTTACTTTTGCATTAGCTGTTTTCGCTTGGATATTCTTTAGAGCAAACAATATCTCAGATGCATATTATGTAATTGGAAATATGTTTTCTGATATTGGAGATTACACCGATTTTGGAAAAATGCAATTGAAGTTAAGAGGATTGGGGGTGCAGAAAATGGATATGAAAATAAATTTTGCGCTAATTCTGTTTATGGAATTATACAATCTTTATGAAAGAAGTGGAGATGTATGGGTGAAATTAGAATCTAAAAAGAGATGGGTAAGATGGTTAGTCTATTACATCCTAATTTTTGGCATCTTATTTTTAGCCCCTTACTCTAGAGTTAATAATTTTATTTATTTTCAATTTTAGATGACTAAAGAAGTAAAAATATTATTAAAAAAGTGTTTTGTTTTTATATTACCAATCATTGCTTGGATTTGCATTGTAATGATTGTTGATCCTTTCAATTATTTCAATCATTCAAGCTTTATTTCTGCTAAAGCAAAAGAGAAATCTGCAAAGCAATTAAATTCCATATTATATAATTCAATTGGATTTATTAATAATCCAACTGAAAATGTGATTATTGGGGACTCTCGCATAAGAGTTCTTCCAACTGATCATATTAAATTATTGACTGGAGATGAGTATTATACTTTATATTCTAATGCTGCAAAACTGAATGAAATAGTTGACTTATTTTGGCTTACTACAGAGTATACAAAATTGAAGAATGTGATTATTGGATTGCATTTTAATCTGTATAATGAATATGCTTTTGCTGATAGGGTTCAAGATGTAAAACAAATATTAGAAAACCCATTAATTTATCTCTTTAACAGAAATATTGCACAAACTGTTTATTTATCTTCAAAGTATCATTTTTCTAATAATATAGAAGAAAAAATTAAAAAAAATAAGGACTTAATATGGAGGAAATCTATTGATGAAAAAGCCTTTAATCAGTATGCTAAATATGTCTATCCTAAAGGGATTTTGAAACAATTACAGGAGGTTAATGCTTATTGCAATAAGCATAAGATTAACCTTACAATATTAATAATGCCTACACATATTGAGTATCAAAATAGGGTAGCCGACTTTGACTTATTAGAAGAAGAGTTGATTTTTAAAGAAGATATTTCAACTATTGGTAGGGTTATCGATTTTGAATTCCCTAATGTAATCACTAAAAATAAAAGTTCTTTTAAGGACCCTACTCACACAACAGAAAGTGTAAGTAAAATTATAGTTGAGGAAATTTTTACAGATTCTCTTACAATTGGAAGGGAGTTATAAAAACAACCCTTGAAAATAAGATTTATTTATGAGCCACCATGTTGCAAAATTCTTTTTTATTTGAGGATTAACTACAAACCTTATATTGTTTTTAAAAAACAACCAAAAAATAAAAAGATTAGCAAATAATCCTCCTATTTTCTTTAGAAAATAAACATGGTTTTTTGTAGTTTGCTTGATAAAGAAATCCCCTCTATAAGTTTTCTTATTTTCTTTCTGGAAAGAATTTGTTAAACTCCCAACTTTATGAAAAAACTTAATATTTGGCACATAAAACATTTTATGCCTACCATCTTTCCATATTCTAAAAGAAAAATCGGTATCATCAAAATAGACAAAATATTTTTCATCCATAAACCCAACATCTTCAAAAATTTCCTTTTTAGCTAAAAGACAACAAGTTGGGGCGTATTCTACCTCCTGAATTTTATCATATTGCCCATTATCTATTTCTTTCATCCCTCTGTGCAAAGGCAAATATCCTTTACTTTTTATAAACCAACTTCCTGCATACCAAAAGTTATTCGGATTATCAAAATACATCATTTTTGGCGTTACCAAACTGCACTTTTTTTCTTGCTGAACTTTTAATAATTTCTCAATTAAAGTTGCTTCAAATTCCACATCATTATTTATAATAAGTAATTGATCCACCCCATCAAAAATTGCTTTTTTTATCCCTTGATTATTCCCTTTTGCAACTCCAAGATTATTTTCGTTTTTGATGATGTATAATCTTTTATCTGCTTGATTTTCTAAAATAGATAAAGTGGAATCGGTGGAGGAATTATCAATTACATACAGCATCAAATTATCATGAGTTTGTGCAAAAACACAATCCAAAAATGGTTTTAATACATCAGCAGAATTATATGTAATTGTTACTAATCCTATTTTCTCCATCTCGATAAATCTTTTGCAAGAAGCTCCTCTAATTGCTTAACATCTTCATTAAACACTGCATATAATTCCAACCTACTTTCTTCTGATAATTTTGGTTTTTTATCTTTTCTAAAAAGAGTAGTTTTTATTGTTTTTATTATACTGCTTGGAATAAATTTATTCAATAATTTCCTAAGCCAAACCACAGAATAAATTTTTCGGACAATAGCATTTTTTGGCATACTAAATGTGTTGTGTTTTTTTCCTACTTCTGCCTCAAAATTACTTTCTACTCCTAAAAACTGATAAATGTTTTTAACTTCCTTTGCACCATCTTGCTTAAAATCCTGATAAAATAAAATGCAAATATTTTCTTTTCCAAAAACATCCAAATATCTTTTTACTTGTTGATAATACATTCCCAATTCGATATACTGTTGATAAAATAATTTTGTTTTTTCATCTTTATTTTTTGCTCCTACAATTTCATCAAAACTTTGGCTAACCAACCCCAATCGATAATCCATCAAGTAATGAGAAAAAGCTCTATCTATAGGGTTTCTAAGCAGGATAATAATCTTTCCATTTGGATTATATATTTTTATTTTTTTTGGGACATCATCATAAAAAAGATAGGAAACGCTTGCCTCACCAAGTACTTCCTTCTCTGTATTTTGAAAAAGAGCATGGTATTTTTCAATGGTATTTATTCTATTTTTTCCATAATACATTGCTTGTTTTTGAAGAGATTCATCTGAAAAGAAATCTGTTTCTTTTTGTGTGCTCATCACAATTTTAGGATGCTCATTTAAGTAATGATATAAAGAAGTGGTTCCTGCTTTTGGTGCTCCTACTATAAAAAAATCTACTTTCATTTTGCTATGAATCTTTGTTTTATCATCTCTGAAATATTGCCAATTCTTTTTAAATTTAATAATAATGCAATTCCAGTTTTTATTGGAAATGACAAAAGATAAAACACAACATAGATGGAAGGTACAAAAAATTTCTTCAAAGGATAGTTATAAGCATTCATCATTTTCTTACTAATAAGTTGAGATAAAAAAATCTCTGCATTATTCAATCCTCCCTTTTCCCATTTATTAATTTTTGATTTATCAATCTTTAATTCGCTCTTATTATCCGCTTGTGTAGAAGAGCCTATATTAGGAACAGCTAACATTCTGTTCTCAAAATCTATACCTGTAAATTTGCAAATTTCTTTTATTTTTTTCTCTGGCTGCATCAATACATCTTCAAATTTCACACTTAAAACTCTTTCGTTATTTTCCATTTTATTACCATGTAAAACTGCAGAATTCCAAAACTTTGCTGAAGTAAGGGGGTGATAATTCATATAGGATCTTATTGCTTCTCTTAAAGGAATTTTACTTGCCCCAAGAAATCTTCTTTTCCATTTATTCTTCTGTGAAAGCAACACATCTCTACTATCTCTTACCATATGAACAATCTTAGCCTCAGGGAAAGTATTCAATAATTCTGAGATATAAAAAATATTTTTTGGCGTTTGCTCGCAAGCAATACTACAATTATTTTCTTCTGTTATTTTTTTTAAAAACAATTCATATATATCTACTGCTTTTAAGCTTACCCTCCCCTCTAAATACCTTTCTGCTTTATTGTTAAATTGTTTTGGGTTTTCTTTCAGAAATATTCCGTCTTTTTGTATTGCAAATAAATCTGACAATAATTCAACAGCTTCTTGATTTTTTAAATTGGCATGCATTGTTTCTGCAGAATACATCCACCCTAAAAAATGAATTTCTTTAAAAGTGAAAATCTCAGAATGATTTCCAAGAATCCTTCCCATCATTGTTGTGCCACTTCTGCCGCTTCCAACAACAAATATTTGTTTTGTGCTATTCATCTATCTGTAATAAAGTAATACTATAAGGTTTCAAATTAATCTCAGAAACATATTTTATTTTTTGAGTGAGGAATTGAAAAGTGTTTTTTTCATCCATTGTAGTGCTATATAATTCATCTGCAAAATATTCAGTTTTTATCCAATCATCTTTCTTGCTTTTTTTCATTGTATGCATAACCGATTTGTCTGACCAATTAATAAAATAAATGAGTTGCTTTGAAGTTTCCTTATCTGTAAATTGATATGCAAAACATTCTTTAGCAATAATTTGTTTGCTTCCAACTAATCTTGAATCCGAAAAAAGAACACTCATCATTTTCATTGGTAGATATGTAGATAAAACATAGGTTTTATTTTCTTTTTTCAAGAGCATTGATCCTGAAAGAGTTCTTCCCGCAAAGTTATGAAAAGTGGTAAGTTCTATTGTTTGTAATTTCGGATTTGTACACAATTCTAACAAATAATTTGCTGCAAAAATCCCTTGAAAAAGTGTATTAGCAGTAATCTTTGACATTTGCAAATTCCATTCGGTTATCCAAATTGGCTTGTCCTGAAATGCGATATTATATTCCTCAATATTTTTAGGATATGAATATTTAAAATAATTTAATGTCCTTTGTTTATATAAATCAAAAGCATCTTTTTTATTCCCCCCCTCAGAAGTTTCGTTTGTCATTTGCCCAAAGCGACTTTTTCCTTTTGTAACTTTAGCATAAGAATGAACTACTATCGCATCATAAAAGGTTTCTTTTGCCAAAGCATTATTCCAATTATCATGTCTTTTGAGCACATTAACTGGTGCTGCAACTACCGAAATTTTTAAATTTGGGAATTCTTTTCTCACTTTTATTGCACATTTTTTTGCTAATTCAATATATTTTTTTTCATCAATAATGTGCTTATATACACTATTTGAAAGTTCCCCTCCAAGCTCAACTCCTACCAAATCAATATTGTTTTCAGAAAAAAGTTTAAGGGCTTTTAAATAATCTTGAGGTGCTTCATTAAGAATGTTTATATTAAAAATCACTTTTGCATTAGTCTTTTTTACTAATACTATAAAATCATAAATATAATTTTTTTCATGCCCTTTGTTGCTGCTAATTTTATTTAGTGTTTTAGCAATTTTCGGTTTACTTCCCTTATGATACTTTTCTACCTCCTCCACATTTATTCCGTATGCTCTACCATTGAGATGATAAAAATTCCCTAGCCCTCCTGGAAAACTTAAAACTTGAGGGTTTAATGACATTACTTTATTGGAGAAAGTAGTATCTTCAACATCAAAAAATACAAAAGAGGTGCTTAACCGAAAACCAAATAAATTAGACCTATCCTCTTGAGAAAAAGAATAACTACTAGATAAAAGAAAAAATATAATTAGATTTCTCATTTAATAATACCTTTATCTTTCAGTTCCTTAATAGAAATATCATATTTATCTTCCTGTACTTCTTGTGTTTTTACCCAATCTACAAACTTTGATATTCCCATTTTGAAATCAACTTTTGGCTGAAAACCTAATATTTTTTTCACTTTTGTTAAATCAGCAATATTATGCCTAATATCCCCAATTCTATATTTTCCACTTATCTTTAAATTTATTCTACTATTATATTTTTCTTTTAACATATTGGCTACAGTTTCTACAGAAGTTCCCACTCCAGATCCAACATTAAAAACTTGATTGTTTGCATTTTTGTTTTCTAAAGCTAAAATTGTAGCATCAACTACATCATCAATAAAAACAAAGTCTCTACTCTCCTTTCCATCTTCATAAATATCTATATTATTTCCATTTAATATTCTTGTTGAAAATATCGATAAGATTCCTGTGTAAGGGTTGGATAAAGATTGTCCTGGGCCATAAACATTTTGAAATCTTAACGCAACAGATGGAATTTCCAACAATTCCCCAATTTTCAATATCATTTTTTCTTGTTGGTATTTGGTAGTAGCATAATGTGAAGAAGGATTAATTACTGATGATTCATCTGTTGGGAGTAACTGTAACTCTCTTTTACAATTCTCACATATTGGATTAAATTTTCCATTTCTTAAATCTTCATCTTTTCTTTTATGTGGATATTGAATATTATGTAGATTACAATAATATTTTCCTTCTCCATATACTGCTCTAGATGAAGCGACTATTACTTTTTTTATTTGGTGCTGCTCATTTTCTAATAGTTCAATTAAGTTTTTAGTACCTCCTATATTTACATTATTATATTTTTCTTTTTCATACATAGATTGTCCTGTGCCGGTTTCTGCTGCTAAGTGAATTACAACATCTTTCTCATCTAACGCTTTTCTCCAATCCTCTTTATTTTGCACATCTCCTAAAATAAAGTGAGATATCTCTTTTATAGACTTATACAAAGATGAAGATTGATCTTCTCCATGTATTTGCTTGGACAAATTATCAAGTATGGTAACTTCATATCCTTTTTCAACTAATTTCTTAGTTAGATTAGACCCAATAAATCCCGCCCCACCTGTTATTAATATTTTTTTACTCACTTTACTACTATTTTAATTGTGTTCGCGAACAATTTTCGTTTCATATTATTTGATTTTTTTGCATTGAAATTTTACTTATTGTAAACATAATACCAGACATAATGAATACAAAAAAGAATGGGCGTAAAAACAATGGAGATGACATTAATGATAAAACTATAATAGCAAACAGCATCTCTTTTCGCTTAGTAATTATTTTTTGTTTAAAGAACATATAAATAAAAAATATTCCGGTAGGGAATCCCATGGTGGCTAATAAGAACATAAACGAATTGCTACTTCCTTGATCAGTTCCTGACATTTTCAGTTCAAATCCTGTTTGCTTTTGCAAATCATCAAAGGTATTGGAAGAAAAAGTAAAATTATATCTATACTCCTGAAACTTATAAAGATCTAATCCAATTCCTGTAAGCGGATTTTCTACTGCAATAAAAAATGGTTGCACCATGTCAAAAAATCTTTTTTGAAATGATGCTTCTTGTTCTCCAGAAAATTTCGCCTCTATATTGGTAGTGAAAATATTATATACTGGCAAAGCTGCAACTAAAAGTATAGGGATAATTATTTTATTCTTTTTTAATTCGGTTACAACATAAAAAATAATTTGTAACATTAAAATAGAGATGCCGGCAGTAGAATAAGTAGAGAGAATTGTAATAGCTGCCAATACTAATAAATATTTGCTTTTTTTTATGATATGTGCCTCCAAAAAGAAAAATATATTAAAAAATACTTGTGCCACTCCTGCCTCCCAAAACAACCCCTGATTTCTTATAATATCTAATCCAAAAAGGGAAATAAAAGCATGTTTCTTTTCTTCTAAAAAAGCATAATAAAAGATGTAATTAAATGTCTCACATTCATATTCAGCATTTATAATAGTTTTTAACTGTCCGCCCACAATTAAATATGCAAATACTTGAATAAACGCATGTATAGTAATTATCTTCAATACAAAATATAATCTGGAAATAAATATATCCTTACTTCTATTGTTGTAAAAATGAAAAAGTGTTGCAACAGAAACAGAAATAACCATAA
Organism: uncultured Weeksellaceae bacterium; assembly: GCA_964452095.1. Lineage (GTDB taxonomy): Bacteria > Bacteroidota > Bacteroidia > Flavobacteriales > BACL11 > DUAL01. The sequence continues at coordinate 43,206 of CAYVKX010000002.1, read as the reverse complement.
AGTAATATAAATATTTATTTGTAGATTGTTCTGAAATTGCAAAAAAGTAATTAACACTAAGCAAGGCGATTACTAATATAAAAGTAATAAGCGATTGATTAAAAAAAGTTGTTTTTATTTTTTTTCCTGTGAAAAGAAACGCAATAGCTAGTACAAAAGCAAATACAGCATACATGATATTTCTATTGAAAACAAAAAGTAATCCTCCGCTACTAAAAACTAATAACATTACAATTATATTGTCAATTATTTTATGTTTTAAAAGATATTTCACTACCAATTCATTTTCTTATTTAATAATTTTTCTAACATTTTTATATCTTCTGAAAAATAATTTAAAAAGATTCTTTTTCGTTCTTCTTCTTGTATGGGTTCTGGGGTAAAACTACTAATATTTGCTCTTTGAATTCTGTTTTTCATTATTTGTCTTATTTGTGAAGGCAAAATAATTTTAAGAATAGTTCTCCACCATCCTGTTTTTTGCATCATTCTTTTTATTGTTTTTGAACGAGCTTTACTTGCAGGATTACTTTTCAAATCAATTTTGAGTTCAACTTCATCATCTAAGTCCAAAAAATTAAGCACCTTTTTTATGGTTTGTTTTCTTTGAGCAATAAATTCTTTTTCAAAATGAATAATTAAAAAATTCTCAATTGGAAAATCCTTTAAATAAAATTGTAACATGCTTCCATACATACTTTGTGAAATGTAAGAATGTCTCAAATAGTTTAAGACATCATTGTTTTTCTTGTAATTACTCAACCTTTGCTTTTCTATTTCTATTGCATCCGAAAATATCAATTCTTCCCTTTCATCTCGCAAAGAATGTAAATAATGAGAATAAGCTCTATCAACAGGATTTCTTAAAATGACTATAAACTTTACATCTTCACCTAAGTCATTATAGATTCTTTTTGCTGTATTTGCTTCAAAAAAATAAGAAGGAGTGAAGTCGGCAATACATTTCTCATTTTTTACTGATTTAAAATAAGTTCTTTCATACCATGCAATTCCATTCTTATAATTAGCAGGAATATCAAAAAAATGTGGTTCCTTAAATGCAGGGATAAATACATCAGGATGTTGGCGCAAAATATCATACAAAGTGGTTGTACCGCTTTTTGCTGCTCCTATACACATAAAATTTGGCAAACTCATTGTGTCCAAAAATTTAAATCCCTACCTAATAATCCTGAAAGTTTTTTTACATCTTCTCTGTAAAATTCTTTCAGCATTTCTTTATCTTTATCATTTATCTTAGCTACTCTTATTGTATTATTCTCTTGCAACTTACCTCTTATTTTTTTTCTGATTCCCTTGAATGGGATAAGAATCTTCAAAAAAGATTTAAATTGGTTTTTCTTCATCATTACGTTTTTTATTTTCTCATTTTCCCATTGCCACCCCCCAACCATATGTTTTTGCTTGGCATTTACTTCCATTTTTTCTATTCCCAAAAAATCAAACACTCTATTCATTTCCTTTTGAAAATCTGATAAATAATCATCATAAATAATAATATGAACATTTTTCAGTCCTTCTAAAAAAGATTTTACTTGTTTATGATACAGACCTAACTCTTTATATCTTGTGGCTGGAGTTATTTCTTTTTTTTCAAAATACCTCTGTTCTGATATATCCCAAGCGGTTTTAAAATCCTTGCAATTTTCTTGTGTGTTATACCTTTTCACATGTTGAAACCCAGAATAAGCACGCTCTACAGGATTTCTTAACATAATAATAATTTTCACATCCTTAGATAAATATCTTTTGATATTCTTAATAGTAATCTCAGGAAACTGCAAATACATCACACTTGATTCTCCTTTATATTTCACATCTTCTACTCCAGAAAAAAGCAATTTATAATCTTCAAAATTCAAAATACCTTTGGGGATCCTCTTTACTCCAATATCATTATTTATTAAAAAATGTGGCTCTTTTGGTGAGCACATAAAAATATCAGAATGTTGATTCAAATAGTTGTGTAATGAAGTAGTCCCACTTTTTGCTGCACCAACAATTAATAAATTTGGTAAATTATTTGTCATTATTTTTTATAGAAAAAGGAATATATATTGTTAAAAATCCAAACTCTTTTTTTACAAAATAAACCATTGTAAGGTTCCAAAAAACAATGCTAAAAATACTAGCATAAGCAGCTCCTTCAATGCCAAATTTTGGGATTAAAATAAAGTTTAGCCCAAAATTTATTATTGCTCCAATAAATAACACTTTCATGAAAATTACTTGTCTGCCAGTCATTTGCAACAAATTTCCTGCTGGTCCAGAAAAAGCACTAACCATTCTTGCTGAACACAAAATCATGAACACTTGCATTCCTGAAGCAAACTCATCCCCAAATAATGATAAAAGTTGAGAAGAAAATGAGAAGAAAACCACTAATAATGGCACTGTAGTCCAAAAAATAATTTTTGTTGATTGATGAACAATTTTCTCTAATCGCTTAAAATCTTTTTTAGCATACATTTCGGCAAATTTTGGGGAGGAAATACTATTTACTGATGTAAGTGCTATATTCACAAACATAGATAACTTAAATGCTACATCATAAACACCTACTTCTGTTGCTGACATAAACCCTCCCAACATCAGTTTATCAGTCCAAGCCATTATAAATTGTCCTGATTGAGCCAATAATAATGGCAGTGAAACAAGAAGTATTGTTTTGTACCCTAAACTTATTCCTAAATCATTTTGTGCTGTATTGTTTTTTCTTTCCTCTAAATCTAATTTGTTAGAAAAAACAAAATATGACAAAACAGAAACAATAATTAACCCTAGTAAAAAAGCAAGAATCGGAATGTTTTCATTTCTTGAAAATTGTACAGCTATCAAAATTATTACTGCCGAAAAAGTAACTCTTGACATCCAATAAAAAAAAAGAAAATTCTGCTATTTTCTTCATTCCTCTTAAGCTTTGGTAATTCAAAACAAAAAATGTCATTGGGAGAATAAAAAATGAATTCAGCTTAATATAAAAAGGATTTGCACCTACTAAATTTGCAATTGGTAGTGCAAAAACAAACATTATTATCGAAAATAATAAAGTGGAAAATAGCAAAAGTAATGAGACTTTTTCTCTATATTTTCTTAGACCTTTCCAATGATTTTTAGCAGCATATTCAGCAATAAACCGAATGGAAGAAGTATCAATTCCCAATTTTGCTATTAAAGTAAATATCCTTAAAACAATTATTGCTAAAACATAATCGCCCAATCCTTTTGCTCCAAAATAATGAGCAATTATAAAGGTAATAACAAAGCCCATAATTTGCCCGCCAACACGCATAAGAAAAGACACTCCTCCCTTCTTAAATAATTCAGAAAAATCTTTATCCTCTAATGCTTTTAAAAACTTTTCTTTCATGGGTTTATTTCACTAAAAACCAAGGGTTTAGTAAATCCTCTTTATTGTAAATTACATCTTCTGTTGAATCGTATTGTTTTACAGAAAAACCCGCATATTTTGCAATAGCATGTCCAGCTCCTGTATCCCATTCCATTGTTGGGGCATATCTAGGATAAGCATCTGCCTTCCCCTCTGCTACCATACATAGTTTTAATGATGACCCAACTACCATCACCTCTACATTTCCATACTCTTTTTTCTTCTGATTGAAAAATACTTCTGTTTCAGAAGACATATGCGAACGAGAACCAACCACCACATAATTATTTCTATTATAATCAATCGGCAATTTATCTGAGTTAGAAATCAGTTTCTCCAAATTATCAATTACTGAATTTCTGCTAAGTTTATAAGAACCTAACCCCTCCAAAGCAAAATACAACTCTTCTTTTACAGGGACATAAATAACTCCCATAATTGGGTTTCCATTATGAATCAGTGCAATGTTTACCGTAAACTCTCCATTTCTTTTTACAAATTCTTTTGTTCCATCTAAAGGGTCAACTAACCAAGAATATTCCCAATCTTTTCTCTCAGAATATGGAGTTTTTGCTCCTTCCTCACTCAAAATCGGAATATTGGTTTTAAGTAAATCTGCTTCAATTACATCATTACAATTTTTATCTGCAAGTGTAAGTGGAGAATTATCCTCTTTATGCTCCACTGCAAAATCGGAAGCATAAACTTCCATAATGGCATGTCCTCCTTTTATAGAAGCATTGATTGCCGTTTTTAATAGTTCTTCAAAATTCATTTTCTTGTTTTTTCTTTTTGTTTTTTATACCTGTGTTGGATGCCAAGTGGTTTTTATTTCTTGGCATTTTTCAATAAAATATGGGGATTGAGCAGATGCTACATCCCAATTTGTTCGTTTATAAATTTGTGTTCTTTTTAAATTTTCTACTGACAATTCTTCTACTTCTTTTATTTGATTTTCATTACTTCCACAATAAATAATGGCGTTTACATCCATATGAGTTGCAAAATGAGAAAGTAACTCTTCCCTTTTTCCAGTCATAATATTTACCACTCCTGCTGGCACATCAGAAGTATTCAGAACTTCAGCAAAAGAAATACTAATCATAGGATTTTTTTCTGAAGAAAGAACAACTGAGGTATTTCCACCAACAATAATTGGTGCTATCATTGAAACTAAGCCTAAAAGGGGTGCTTCATTTTGGGCAATTACTGAAACTACTCCAACTGCCTCTGGTGCAGAAAAATTAAAGTGATTAGAAGAAACAGGATTTACTGAGCTTAAAATTGGAGAAAATTTATCGCTCCAACCAGCATAATAAATCAATCTATCTATTGACAATTCTACTTCCTTTTTTCCCTCAGATTTCGTGCTTCCTGTCAGCATTAATTCAGCAATAAATTGCGATTTTCTTCCTTCCAACATTTCTGCAATTCTATAGAGAATTTGCCCTTTATTTAGAGCTTTTGTCTCCTCCCAACCTTTTTGTGCTTTTCTTGCTGAAACTACTGCATTTCTAAAGTCTTTTCTGGAAGACAAACACATATTTGAAAGCAAATCTCCATCTTCATTTTTTACATGAAAATATCTTCCTGATTCTGTTCTTGGAAACTTTCCTCCAATAAAAATTTTATATGTTTTTAGTACATCTATTCTGCTCATGACTTAAATTTTAAATATGATTTCAATCCATGCAAACCGCCCTCTCTTCCAAATCCACTCTCTTTAAATCCTCCAAAAGGAGAAGTGGGATCGAACTTATTATATGTATTTGCCCATACCACTCCCGCATTTAATTTTTGTGTGAGTTTGAAAATTTTAGAACCTTTTTCAGTCCAAACTCCTGCTGATAAACCATAGGGAGTATTGTTTGCTTTTTCAATTACCTCATCAATTGTTCTGAAAGTTTGAATCGCTAAAACTGGCCCGAAAATTTCTTCTTGAACAATAGTATGCGACTGAGAAACATTCAAAAATAAAGTTGGAGGACACCAATTTCCTTTCTTGGAAATTTTGCATTTTGGTTGGTAAATTTCTCCTCCTTCTTTTTTCCCAATCTCAATATATTTATTAATTGTTTTTAGCTGATTAGCAGAATTAATTGCCCCAATATCTGTGTTTTTATCTAGAGGATTACCTACAATTAATGTTGAAATTCTATCTTTCAATTTTTCAATTACTGTATCTGCCACACTTTCCTGAACAAACAAGCGAGAACCCGCACAACAAACATGCCCTTGATTAAAGAAAATTGCGTTCACAATTCCTTCTACAGCTTGGTCGATTGCTGCATCCTCAAAAATGATATTAGCACCTTTTCCTCCAAGCTCTAAAGTTGATTTCTTTTTAGTTCCAGCAATACTTCTTTGAATCATTTTACCAACAGCTGTACTACCAGTAAAAGCAATTTTATTAATATCAGAATGATTTACAATAGCCTCACCCGTTTTTCCAGCACCCGTTACAATATTTACCACTCCTTTTGGAAGTCCGCTATCTTTTATAAGTTCTGCTAATTTGAGTGCAGTAAGTGAAGTGGTTTCAGCAGGTTTTAATACCACTGTATTTCCACATGCAAGTGCCGGAGCTATTTTCCAAGCCGCCATTAAAAGTGGAAAATTCCAAGGAATAATTTGTCCTGCAACTCCCAATGGCTGAGGTTTTTTATTCGGAAAAGCATACTCTAATTTATCTGCCCAACCCGCATAATAAAAGAAATGATTTGCAGCAAGTGGAATATCAATATCACGAGATTCTCGGATTGGTTTTCCTCCATCTAAACTTTCAATTACGGCAAATTCTTTTGCTCGTTCTTGAATCATTCTAGCAATTCTGAAAATGTATTTTCCTCTTTCTTTCGGCTCTAATTTCGACCAACTTTTAAATGCCTTTCTTGCAGATCTAACTGCCAAATCTACATCTTTTTCATTTGCTTCTGCAATTTTAGCTATTACCTCATCTGTTGCAGGATTTATGGTTCCAAAATATTTTTTTGATTGTGGTTTTACAAATTCCCCATCAATAAACAAGCCATATTTTTTCTTTAATTTTATATGCTTTGTGCTTTCTGCAGCAGATGCAAAGTTCCAATTTTTTGACAAATCTATTTTAGTCATCTTTTAATCTTTTGAAAAATAATCTAAGGATTGATAAATTCCACTTTCTTGTTTTTTAAGTTGCATCAAAACATCATTCGCCAAAGAACTCGCGCCAAACCTAAACAAACCCTTATTCATCCAATCCTTCCCTAAAGTTTCGTTTAACATCACTAAATATTGTAAAGCAATTTTAGCAGTAGAAATTCCTCCAGCTGGCTTCATTCCAATTTTTATTCCTGTTTTTTTATGATAATCTTTTATTGCATCCAGCATTACAAAAGTAACTGGCATTGTTGCTGCCGGACTAATTTTCCCAGTAGAAGTTTTGATAAAATCAGCACCAGCATAAATCGCAATATCAGATGCTTTTCGCACATTATCCAAAGTATCCAACTCTCCAGTTTCCAAAATTACTTTTAAATGAGCTTTTCCGCAAGCTTCTTTTACAGCCGCTATTTCATCAAATACAAAATTGTATTCTCCAGCTAAAAACTTTCCTCTAGAAATCACCATATCCACTTCATCCGCACCTTCATTTACAGCATATTTTGTGTCAGAAATTTTCACTTCTAAAGTAGATTGTCCGGATGGGAAAGCAGTTGCAACAGATGCGATATTTATTCCACTTCCTTTTAATTCTTTTTTTGCAATCCCTACTAAAGTTGGATACACACAAACTGCCGCAACAGTTGGCAATCCCCCCATAGAATCGTGCAAATGCATAGCTTTATAACAAAGCTGTTTCACTTTTGATGGAGTGTCTTTTCCTTCCAAAGTAGTTAAATCAATCATGCTGAGCGTAAGGTGCAAACCAAATTCTTTTGTGGAAGTTTTAACACTTCTTTTACAAAAACGATTCACTCTTTCATACACTCCAACTTTATCGATTTTTGGTATTTTAGATAGGTTTGGTAAGTTCATAATAGATTCCAAAAATACAAAATTTAATTCTCTTAAGGGCTTGATAAGTAAAAACACAAAAAAAGGGAAGAAAATTCTCCCCTTTTTTAAAAATTATTTGAACTTAATTTTACAATTCTACTTCACTTGTAAGTAAGTATTTCTCCACATCTGGCTGGATTGATTCATCTACCAAAGTTCTCCAATCATTATTCCCTTCTTTTATTGAATTTCTGATTTTTGTTGCAGAAATCCAACCTATATTTTCAGGTGGAGTAAATTCATTGATTTCATAACCAACTCCTCTACCAAAACTCACACTTTCGATATCTGGAATAATAATTACCTGAACATCATGCCCTTTTGCTGCATGATATTTTTCAATCATTTCTACAGTTTGCTCGGTGGTAAAAGGATTTTTTGCATCAGGAGCAATGTCTCTTACCATAATAAGTGCAGGAATACCCGCATTTATTTTTTGCATGATAAGCGAAATATGTCCTTGGTGATAAGGTTGAAATCTTCCAACAAAGATTCCATACTTTTTACTTTCGTTAGTGGTAGGATTGCCACCATGATTTTTTACATCCCATTTTGCTACTTCCATTTCGTTTTTTTATTTAAAAATTTATACTAATGTTTTGCTAATAATTCCTTCTTCTACCAAATAATCAACCACAATTTGAGCAGATGCTTCAATGTCGTTTTTATCAGTTTCTACAATCAATTCTGGGTTTAAAGGTGCTTCATAAGGAGCGTCAATACCAGTAAAACCTTTGATTTCTCCTGCTCTTGCTTTTTTGTAAAGTCCTTTTGGATCTCTATCTTCACAAACGGATAAATCCGCACTTACAAAAACTTCAATAAAATCGTCCGTACCAATAATCTCTCTTGCTTTATCTCTATCTACTCGGTAAGGAGAGATAAAAGCAGTAAGAACAATTGAGCCAGAATCTGCAAATAAATTTGCTACTTCTGTAATTCTTCTGATGTTTTCAGTTCTATCTTCTGGAGAAAACCCAAGGTCTTTATTAAGTCCCATTCTTACATTATCGCCATCCAAAATATAGGTTTGCAAACCCATATCGTGCAATACTTTTTCTGTAGCATTTGCTACTGTAGATTTCCCAGAACCTGAAAGTCCTGTAAACCAAATTACTCTTGATTTGTGTTGGTTTCTTTTTTCTTTTTCTTCCCGAGCAACTCTATGCTCATGGAAATGTAAATTTTCTGTTGCCATAATTAGTTGTTTTTTTTAGCGTGCAAAAATACACTTTTTAAGGATAATACAAAAGGGTTTTTCTGAAAATAAAAAAAACCGTAAAAACGGCTTTTAAAATATCTAATTAAGTGTAAAATTAATTGGAATGGTATATTGCACATTCACGGGCTTTCCCCTTTGCTTACCGGCTGTTGCATAAGGTAAAAGTTTTACTACTCTTACCGCTTCTGCATCCAAGTATTTATTTACACTTCTTACTACTTTTACACTAGTAACTTTCCCTTTTTTATTTACCACATAGCTAACATATACTTTTCCGGTAATATCATTTTCCTTAGCAATTGCAGGGTATTTTACCGTTTTCTGAATAAACTTCATTAGCCCTAAATCTCCCCCTGGAAAATTTGGCATCTGCTCTACTACCATAAACACCTCATCATCATCCTCTTCCTCCTCAATTTCAATTATGTCATCTTGGTCGGTATCGGTATCTTCTACCTCTAATTCGTTTTCAATTTCAATATCATCCTCTACAATTTCAATAATATCTGGCGGTGGTGGCGGTGGCGGTGGCGGTTTTTCTTCTTGCCTTGTAATAGGAATCATTTCATCTTCCAAATCATCCATTTTCAATTGCCCCAAACTATAATCAGTTTTTTCATAGCTTTTCCATTCAAAAGCAACTAATACGATAAGTAAGGAAATTACTAATCCTATTTGGAGAAATAATCCTCTCTTTCTTTCTAAACTTATTTTCGGATCTTTTTTGGCTTTCATAATTTATTTCTTTAAATATTAACGAAAATTTAGTTTCTATATTTTACTAATTTATCAAATCTTGATAAGATGCGCTATCCATCAAATCTTCTAATTCACCCGCATCCGATAGGGCAATTTTCACTACCCAGCCCTCTCCATAGCAATCAGAATTTATAAGTTCTGGATCATCTTCTAATTTTGCATTAAACTCCAATACTTCACCGCTAATTGGCATAAACATATCCGATACAGTTTTTACTGCCTCAATAGTTCCGAACACCTCATCTTTATCTAGTGTTTCTCCCTCAGTATCTACATCTACAAATACAATATCTCCCAATTCGCCTTGAGCAAAATCAGTAATTCCAACATATACATTTTCGCCTTCAACCCTAAGCCATTCATGATCCTTGCTGTACTTCAAATTTTCTGGAAAATTCATTTTTAAATTTTTTTCAAAAATACATTTTTTTATTTGTCGACAAAATTATCCTGCCAAAGTAAATCTTATACTAAATCCGGCATTGGTAATTGCCCCTGGAAAAGTGGTGGAAAGAAACGGATTTGTAATTACTTTATCGTAAAAAGCTTTTACATTTAACCTTTCATTCACCACATAATCAGCAGAAAATTTGATGCTAATTATTTGTTGCCCAGCCGTAATTTGCTCCTCATCTTCTACTACTTTTCTTATTACCGTTCTGTTATTTCTGATATTCAAATCCAATTTTAAGTCCAAATCGCTTTTAATTTTTTTACTTCTTCCGGCCGAGCGAAAATTGAAAGACACATCTTGAATTCTGAATCCCGTACCAATTACATATTCGTTAGAGGCAACTTCTGTGAGTTGATTATTACTTAGGGATAAGGAAAGCATTCTGCTTTTTTTGATTTCAAATCGTGTAAGCAAAGAATTTTTCCAAGTCATATCGATTTTGAAAAGCGGACTGAATTGCTCATTAATAGAAACTTGTGCAATATCATATTTGGGATGATAACTCAAATTATTAAGGTTCATTTGCACCTCACCGCTCTCATCTTTATAATCCAGATTGGATGCAAAAGAACCAACACTATAAGTACTTCTGTATGCGTGTCCAAGTGTGAAAGTTTCAAAATATCTTTTGATGAATTTCACTTTTGTAAGCCCATTGTAAGTAATTCGCCAATTGGGCAAAGGAACAACAGGGAATTTTTTCAAAGAAACGCCCAATGCATCTTTTCCGGTATAAGCAGCCAAAAATGCAGGAATCATTACATCTTGGGATGCCGGACCATAACCGCCTGTATATATTGTATCTCCTGTTGTTCCATCAATATATGACTCTAGCGGAAAGCCCGTTAAAGGATTTATACCTCCATTAAAATCAGGGTTTTCTGCTGCCAATCTTTTTGCAATTTCATTTCTGTAGTTTCTAAATTTTGCAAAAGTTTTGGAAGAGTATTGCTCATCATCTTTTAAAAATGCCGTACTCCAAGAAATTATAGAAATACTAAAACCTCCTGTTTCTGTTGGGCTAAAAGATGTAAATTTTCCATTATTTCCAGCCCTAAAATACTCTTGGCTATTTAAAGATTTTGATTTGTTGGCAGTAAGTTCAATTCTAAATTGTTTTATTGGCTCTACCGTACTTCTTAAAGTTAAATTAGAAGAAAAATTGGTTTTGTAAAGCGTATTTAAAGTAGTGTCTCCGGTAAGCCACCCATCTGAAGCTGCCCTGTATCTAATGTCATTCTGGCTTCCAAAAACAAAGGGAAGTCCTGGTGCCATCATACTCCATTGCTGTCCCATAAAGTGTGGTTTTGGCATAAATCCTGGCAAGAAAGTTCCTCTATTTTCAGAATAATTTACTGACACATTTTTCACGCTCAGCATAAAACGAGTCATATATTTAAAAATCTCGTATCTATCTTTTTTCTTATCTTCCTCCTCTGTGTTTTGCTGATTATTTCTTCCTCTTTGGTTTCTACCTCCTCTTGCCGATTGGTTTATTTTTTTGAAATACGGCACTTTATTATAAAGAGTAGTCAAATTTATTTGCCCATTATATTGCTTGGTATTGGAGTTTTGAATATTTCCCCCTAAATATTGCAATGATTTTGGCGCTCCCGTCCAATCGTAATTTGCGCTATACCTGGTGTTAAGCGAAAGGAAATTCAAAAAAGGAATTTTATTTAAAGGAACTTGATAATTTACATTGGTAGTTTGGTGGTACAGAGTTGCCCTTCCAAAATCCCAGAAATTTTGCCAAATTGTATCTCTTTTTTCTTTATAGTTAGGATCGTCTTTGGAAAGGTCGCCAGCTGGCTCATCAATTATCGCCCTATTATTTACTGCCAAATCCACTTTTAGCGTTCTTGTCAAATCATATTTTACCTCATACATTCTGTTCCAATTAAAAAACTTATTGTAAGTAGGGAAAATAAGCATATTGGAATTGTTGATGTTTCTGAGTTCCGTTTTATTGTAATGCCTTTCCAAATCAGTTCTAAATGAGAAAGATTTTGGCATAGTATTGAAATTAAAATCTTTTATAAGCCGCAAATGTTTTGATTTTAGCAAAGGAGATTTTGTAAATGGTTTGATGTTTTTCGGAGTGGTGTGGAAATTATAAGTAATTGCTCCTCTATAGAGTTTTGTCGTGTTTTCTTTTGTATTGATATTTCTAATAAAAGTTTCATTGAACGAATAAGAAAGCGACACATTCTCAATATCATACACTTTTGGTTTTTTTGGTTTTGCTGTTTTGCCTTTTTTATTATTCATAGAAGGCATTTTTCTCACATTGGTAAAATTGATGCTTTTTCGTTTTACATAATCTTGTGTAATGTGTTTTAAGGAATCTTTTTCGGCTTTGCTATCCAAAGTTTCTAAGGTGGTTTTGAACAGAATATCAGGGTCAAGCGGATTGTATTGTGGGTTTGCAATCGCCTCCGATACGCCAACATACATTGGAATTTTTACCCCATAATCTTCCGGGAAAAATTTCCCCAATTCGAAAGTTGAAGAAATATCATATTGATAGGCATTTACTCTTTGGCGTTCATTAATTTTTTTCTCAATACTACCAAAGCCAATGGTGCTCATACTTCCTGCAAAAGTTACCGTTCCAAAATCGGCAAGGCGAGTAGTAAGCCGAGAATTAGCCGCCCATCCGCCATATTCATCAAAATCCGTAAGGCGTAATTCATTTACCCAAATTTCTCCACATTTAGGAAGTCCATCATCTGCATCTTGAATGTTTAATTTTTTAGGATTTCTAATCCCAATCATTATTGTTTTTACTCTTGCCAAATTCGGATTTCCTACAATTTGAATCTTTTTCCCATTGGATAAATATTTAATAAAAGGATCAGAAACATTGGAGTGCGTACCACTTCTAATTGCATCATTTCTTATTTGTTTTGCCTTTTGGAACTCTTCAAAAGCAATGTCAATTTGATTGGAAGATGGCCAAATTGCATTAGCGCTACTAGCTTCATGAGCAGTGGCTTTCAAGCTAACTTCATATTCGTAATAGTTAGAAACAAAATCCGTTCCTAAACGAATAAAACAAGAAAAATCGCCATCTTTCAAATCATCATTCTTCCCCTCAGCATGAACAAACATTTTAATTCTTTTGTAAGAACGAACATCCAAATCGGCAGTTTTGTAAGCTGCCCTTGAATCTCCATCTTTTAAATCGCACACTTTCAAAACTAAGGATTGCTCGTTTTGTTTCCTAAGAGTTGTTGTTGTATTATCTATTTCTTGTTCAATTCCTGGAGGAACTACATAATTTATAGGACTTCTTTTTCCATTTTCTTCCACATTTACAGCCGTTACATCAAAAAGCGTGTTATCCTCATCATCTACAGGAATGTATTCCCCTGGAGAAGAAAGGTCAAAATTGTATCTTCTCCACTCCCCTCTTACCAAATCTAAGGTTGCAAATCGGCAAACTATTGGCTGCTGAAAATCAGCAAAAACCATACGCATAAATCGGATAGATTTAAAATCCTGAATACCACCAACTGTTTTGTCGGGTTTGTAAATAGGCACCCTAAACTGATACCACTTCACAGAACGGCTATTCCCATTTTCAGTTTTAACATTGGCAGTAAAAACATCTGAAATATAACTATCGCCCACATCCATATTTGGGAAAAGATGAACTTTGTATTGAAAATAACTTTCTGATTCGCTTAAAGTATTATCTTTATTTATATCCTCAGTATTGGGAATACTAGTGGAGGAAGTCGGATAGGATTCAGGGGAATTATCAGTAGTTACAGAATTTCCATCCATATTATTAAAATTCAAATATCTATCTAAAATTTTGGTTTGATTATTGTCAAAATCGCTACCTCTATAATAATGGTAATTATCGGCAGAAGGATCGTTTTCTGCATTTTGATAAGCCCCTGAAGATGTCCCTAAACTTGGGGTATTTGCAATTTGCTGAATATAATCATCAAAAAATAATTTTTCCTCCGAATTTTTTAAACCATCAAAACCAACATCCTGATATACTCTGGAATCAGGATCGTTATCAAAAGCATTTACAATAGAAAAATTAGTGGGCACTCTTCCCCAAACTGTAGTATCTACATTTTCCACTGTGCTTGAAATAGGCAATCCATTTTCAAAACTTTTATAACCATCTTTAAGCACATCTTCCGATACATTTCCTAAATGAAAATACAAATCGCCACCACTATGAAATTCGTCTCCATCCTCAGAATTAAAAGGATCCATCATCCAGAATTCTATAAACTCAATATTGGCTGCCTCAAAATCATTGGTCTCTACTTTTCGCATTAGCCCTCCCCATTTTGCAGTAGGATTTTGCAAACTTCCATCACTATTTAAATCCGTTACATTATAATTGTAAGGTCCTCTTTTATTAGGATAATAAGCCACATCCAAAAGTGCTAAATTGGAAATTTGACTTCCAATATCAGGGTCTTTATTCGGGAAAACTTCTTTTTCTAAAACCTCTCTGGAATAATGGTAAGATTGCTGAGCAATGGTATTCCCATTTGGAAGCGTGATGGAGGTGTTTATACCAGGAGGTGTTACAGATGTATTTCTGTAAAATAAAGGGTCAATGGTATACCAAGCTACTTTTGACCTTTGAAAACCACTTATTAAATCATTATTTTCACTAGCATTTTGGAAAATATTTTCTTGCCCTTGAGGAATAGATGATAAAAACCAGGCTCCCATATTTTTCATATCGATTCCCGTTTTACTTGCCTCAAAATCATCAATATAAGAAACGCCAGAATTCCCCAAAGATTTATGGTGACCAGGAATTAAGTGAGCAAATTCGGCAGTTGCCACAATAGTAGATTTTGCTTTGGTTTCCAAAAAGGGAAGCTTATCCACCATTTTGGTGATAAAAGGCGACTTCTTTTGATAAGTTCCGTCTAATCCCCAAATGGTGTTAGAAATTGGCTCATCTCCAGTATTTATTTTTACAGTATATGGGCGTTCGGTAAGGTTCAAAACTGTTGCTCCAACAATAAAATCCTTATTGATTTCATAATCAATATGTGTACCAATTAGTGTTTTATTTTGAATGCCATAAAGTGCATTATTTTCTAATGAAATTTTAATTGGAACGCCAGAATTCAAAATTCCTTGATTGATAATTGTTACTCTTCCGAGCATATAATCTACCGTATAATCTTGGTTTTCTACTAACTTTTGTGAGCCAGCCGTTACCGTTACTGAGCCCTCTGGAACATTCATAGCATTTAAGGAAATTTCTGCCCCAGAAGATGCTTGATAGCTTCCCTTTAATCTGAATTTATTCAGCTCTGGATATTGCTGAGCAATGGTTATAGTAGAATCATAAAGGGCTTGATACACATATTTATCGGCAAGAGTGGGGTCGGAAAATTGGCTTTTCAAATAGCTGCCAAATGGCTCACGCACAGGAAAAATAATTCTTCCATTTGAAGATTTTGCAGTAATACCTTCAATAAAATCAAAAACCCCATCTGATTGCTTATCTTGTTGAGAGTTCAAATTATCCAAATTCAATACTTTTATAAGTGGGATTCCATCTATTATTCCTTCTGGAATATAATTAGTAAGCCCTCCAGATTCCTCAGTATTTTCATACACAACATCCAATACAAAAGAATTACTACTCATTTGATAAGCCCCAATGGCATAAATGTTTTTCATCATTAAATGCCAATTTGGTAATTTTGGTGTAAAATTAGTTCCTTTCAAGAGTTTTACAAAAAGTGCATCTGGAGCGGTTGGGCCAGTGGTGCTTAACTCCCCAACTTGATAAGTGTTGCTGCCGATTGTGTATTGAAAAGCAACTGCTAAAACCTCATCATTATTTAGTGCTTGATTTAAGGAAATATAGCCCAATTGCGGGTGCAAAGTATATTCTGAAGAAGTAAGTTGTCTGGCTCTTTCTAATTTTTCATAATCTTGAGCAGCTTTGAAGAATACTGAAAAAGGACCAAAAGCAGAATTTACTTGATTGATATCACGAGCGGCATTAAAATTATTTGTTAAATTATCGTATAAATAATTTGCTTCTACATTATCAGGAAATTGTGCATTTGGTTTTAACCCATTTGCAAAATTAGGGTCATTATTATAAATTTCTGTTTCTCCTAAATCTAGAAATGAAACTATATTTCTGGTATTATTAGTAGTTCCTGTTTTGTTGGTAATCCACACTTCAATTTTTGTGATATTTATTCCAGAATTTACAAAAGGTAAATTCGCCAGTGCTACATCATATTGTTCTTTAAAATAATGCGCCAAAAAGAAATGCTTGTTCGCCTCATAATCATCTACATAAATATCAAACTCTGTGGTTTGTGCACCTCCACTCACCTCCACTTCAGAAGTTTTACTTTTTTGTTGGGATAAAATAGAGGTGATTGTAGTTCTCCCGAATTGCAATTGTGCCTTCATTCCAAAAAGGGAAGTACTTCCGGTAATAAGGGTTCCGTTTAATGGCAAACTAACATTTCCAACTTCTAGTTTTTTAATAATTTCGTCCTCACCACCTGTGTATTCCAACTTCATTTGGTTTTCAAAATCAAAAGTGCTTTCGGTATTGTAATTAGTAGTGAGTTTTAGTTTTTCTCCAATTTTTCCAACTACATTCATTTGTATTTTTTCTTCAAAATCAAAAGAGGTGGTTCGCCTTTGTTCTTCAGGAAGAGAGGGATTATCTAAACGATTAATTCTTAATGAAAAAATAAGTTCTGCCGACCCTTGCGGACGAATATCTACAGAATTTCCTCCAAAAATCCTATCAAATGCTTGTCCTGGAATGAAAAGTTTAGGTAAGCCAAAAGCAGAAGTTTGCTTTGTTTTTCTTTCTCCAGTTCGCAAATCCCAATAAGTTTCAGTTGATTTTTCCAATTGGTATTGCTGATACTCCTGAAAGCTCATTACTCTGGGCAACCCTACATTTCTATCGCCTATTCTTTGCCACTCATAATATTGATTGCTAACTGGGTCGTACTCTACAAAAGTGTTGAAAATACTAGGATTGTTCATATACAAACCTCCACTTTCATCTCCAGAAAAAGGATAAGATAATGTGCTGTCATTTTGAGAGAATGACTGCATAGAAAACAGTACAGAAACTGCTAGTAGTATGTATATTTTTTTTCTGCTCAAACTAGTAAATTACATTGCACTTAAAGCAGATTTTACCAAAGCTTCTACCGATAATTCTTCTGAGCTGTTTCTCAGAGTTTTATCTACTTTCTGCTCGGCTACTTTTTTGCTAAAACCCAATGCAACTAGTGCAGATAACGCTTGATTTCTTAAATCATTGTTCTGATATAAAGGAATGTCAGTAGTAGTAATTCCCTTGCCTAATTTGTCTTTCAAATCAATAATTATTCTTTGGGCGGTTTTAGCTCCAATTCCTTTCACACTTTGCAGAGCAGCAACATCAGCCGAAATAATATATTGGCAAGTTTCTTGTGGAGAAAAAGTAGAAAGCACTACTTGTGCAGTACTTGGTCCTACCCCAGAAACAGATATTAAATTTCTAAAAAGAGTTCTTTCATCCTCATCAGAAAAACCATAAAGCGTATGCGAATCTTCCTTTACTGAAAGATGGGAGAAAAGCTTACAATTTTCTTCTTTAATATTGGTGAAAGTTTGTAGGGAAATGTGCAGTTTGTAGCCAATTCCATTACAATCAATTACTACATAAGTTGGTGTTTTTTCCACCAATCTTCCTTGAATGTGTGTTATCATTTGTGTTTTGGTTTAAAAAACAAATCTACTAAAATATGTGATTTTGATAAAAACAAAACCCTATACTTTTAAGCATAGGGTTTTTATAACTTTTGGTTCTTTATTTGCTATTTTTTTACAATAATTTTTTTCATCTTCACTAAGTTTCCATTGGTAGAAAATCTTCCAAAATAAATTCCATTTTGCAAATCAGAAATATAAATGCTCTGAAAACCTGAATTACTCAGGTCAATTTCTTTTACCTTATTTCCTAAAATATCTACAATAGTAAGCGTGCTATTTCTATCTAATTTGTATTCTACATTTATATATTCCTTAGCTGGATTAGGGAAAAATTCACCTACTTCCCCCTCAGAAACTAAATCAACTATAGCACTTACCGTTCCGTTATAAAGGACTGTTAAGCAAGACGCATCAGTTGGATCAGTATCAGGGTAAAAACAATATTTTATTGTAGCTTCAGCATCTGCACAATAAGCATCATAATAGCCACCAAAACCAGCACTATCAGAAGAAGCTCCTGGTGGAAGAAATTGCAGAAATGGAGAAATATAAGTCTCAGCTGGATAGCAATATCCGCCCCAACAAAAATAATTTAAAGTACCAGCAGTAGTATCAATTATAAATTTCTGACAAACCACATCCAAATCTTTATTAGAAGTATTTTTAACTAAAATATAAGCATGAGTTGTAACGCAAGGGTCAGAAGTTGGAACTGTCACATCCCCAGTAAGTTGTAAACTTTGAGCATCTACAGTTAATACTGCAATAAAAACTAAAGAAAGTATAAATATTTTTTTAATCATTTTTATTAATTTTATGCAAATATACAAAATAAATCTGAAATATTAACAATTGCATTTGAACGCGTAAGACAAAAATAAAAAACTATGATTTTCGTGATTTTAATGTCTTTTCGTATTATATTTGCAGTTCTATTAACCTTTAAAAAACAAGAAAAAATGAAAAAGATTTTACTAATTGCAATTGTCGCTTTATTCTCAATTGACAATGCAGAAGCACAATTACCAGATGGCTCAGTAGCACCTGATTTTACACTTACTGATGTTCATGGGGTAACACACAATTTGTATACTTACTTAGATAGTGGATATACAGTTATTGTAGATTTTTATGCCGTATGGTGTAGCCCATGTTGGGCATACAAAAATACAGGCGCAATGGAAAACCTTTACACGCAACATGGTCCTGCAGGATATCCGGATGTAGATTCTAACACAACAGATGATGTGATGGTATTTGCTGTTGAAGCGGATGGAAATGCTGTTGCATGTATGTACGGAACTGGCTGCAATACTGTTGGTGATTGGATTACTGGATGTCCGTTCCCTCAAATTTCTACTGATGGTTCTGCAAACACTCAGGCAATAAATACTGCTTATTCTATTGCTTATTTCCCTACCATTTATATGATTTGTCCTGATAGAATTATTAGAGAAATAGGGCAAAGCACTAATCCTTATGCTTATGTAGCTACTTGCCCGGCTCCTGCATCATTCAATAATGATATAAGATCATTTGATTATATTGGAGAAACTCTAACTTGTGAAGGAGGTTTAACTCCTGAAATAAAAATTCAAAATTATGGATTAACTCCTTTAACATCAGCAACTATTGAAGTATTTGTAAATGGAGTTTCTGATACTATTATCCAATGGGCTGGAAACTTATTAACTTACGATACAGATGACATTACACTTCCAGCTCTTATTGGTCTTACTGGAAATGAAGCAATAACTATTGAAGTAACTAACCCAAATGGAGGGGTAGATAATGACCCTTCAAACAATCAAACTATTGCATTTAATGTAGTAATGGCTACTCAAAATACTAGTACTAATGTAACTGTACAAATTGTAACAGATGCTTATGGGTCTGAAACAAGATGGAGTATTAAAACAAGTTCTGGGTTAACTGTAGCAAATGGTGGTCCTTACAATGATTTAGGGTCGGCTGGAACTACTACTCAAACTCCAATAACTACATCATTAAATCCTAATGAGTGCCACACTTTTACAATTACTGATAGTTATGGTGATGGAATAAATGCTGGATATGGAGCGGGAAGTTATACTGTAACAGATGGAAACGGAACAATATTAGGATCTGGCGGTAGTTTTGCTGATGAAGAATCTTCACAGTTTAAAACTGGAAACTTGAGTTCTATTGATAATAATAGTATTGCAAATAATATTTCAATTTACCCTAACCCAACAAATGACATTGCAAACATTACATTTTCTACAACTGAAAGGAGTAATGCACAATTAAATATTACTAATGTAATTGGGGAAGTGGTTTACAGCAATAATATTGGCATGCTTTCAGAAGGACAGCATTTTATGCCAATTACTACTTCAGGAATTTCGGAAGGAATTTATTTTGTAAATCTTATTATTAACGATAAAGTAATTACAAATAAGATTACTATCATTAAGTAAATAATAACTTTTAAAATAAAAAAGCCAGCATAAGCTGGCTTTTTTATTGCTATAAAATTCAATTAACTGATATAAATAATTATTTTAGCAAACCATAAAAAACAATAAAAATGAGAACAAAACTAATTTTAACATTCGCGACTGTTGTACTAATAGCAGCCAACTGCTTTTCACAAGAAGAAAGAAAGCTTCCATCAATGGAGGTAAAAACTTTAGATGGAAGTAATTTCAATATTACAAATTTAGAAAATGACGGAAACCCAATTGTAATTTCTTTTTGGGCCACTTGGTGTAAGCCCTGTAAAAAAGAATTAAATAATATTGCTGAAGTATATGAGGATTGGCAAGATGAAACAGGAGTTAAACTTGTAGCAATTTCTATTGATGACACAAGATCAATGATGAGAGTAGCTCCTTATGTGAATGCATCTGATTGGGATTATGAAGTTTATTTAGACGCTAATAGTGAACTTAAAAGAGCTATGGGAGTGCAAACTGTTCCTCACACATTTTTACTTAACGGAAAAAATGAAATCGTTTGGCATCATCCAGGGTATAATGATGGAGATGAAGATGAGCTTTTAGAACAAATCCAAAAAATAGCGAAATAATTTATGAAGAAAATTGTATCTCTTTTGGTGGTTTTTGGAGCTTCTTTTTCAGGATTCTCTCAGGAAGTAAATACCGGAGAAATTCATGGTGATTTAAATTTAAATTTACAATCTTATCAAGAGGATGAGCTTATTGGAGCAGAAGCAGCTGATGAGGTAATATTAAATAACGCCTATTTAAATCTTAACTATACTAAAGGGAATTTTGCGACTGGATTACGTTATGAAAGTTACTTAAACGCTTTAGCTGATTACGACCCTGAATTTAAAGGAAATGGAATTCCGTATAGATATGCAACTTACAGCATTGATGGCTTAGAAGTTACAGCAGGAAATTATTATGAACAATTAGGGAGCGGATTAATCTTTAGAAGTTATGAGGAAAAAGGGCTAGGGATTGACAATGCTATGGATGGAGTAAGATTAAAATATAGACCATTGAAAGGGGTCTATTTAAAAAGCTTTATTGGGAAAAGCAGAGCTCACTTTGATTATGCTGATGGTATTTTTAGAGGGGCTGACGGAGAGATAAATATCAATGAATTATTCAATGCTAAATCTAAAACAAAAGTAATCTTAGGGGGAAGCTTTGTGAGTCGATACCAAGAAAGAGAAAATATTATCTTTAAAATACCACAAAATGTTAGCGCTTATGCAAGTCGATTAAACATAATCCGTGGTAACTGGAACTATTATAGTGAGTTTGCTTATAAGATTAACGATCCTGCGAATATGTTAACTGAAAGCAAAATGAACTATGCTAGTGGAAGTGCATTTAAAAATAATATTACTTTCTCAAAAAGAGGATTTGGTTTTTCAGTAGAATTACATAGAATAGATAACATGAATTTTAAATCCGATAGAGATAAAGACGGCAAAGCATATATAATAAATTACATTCCAGCTTTAAGTAAACCTCATGCTTATTCTCTTCTAGCACTTTATCAATATGCAACACAGTTTAATGGTGAGATTGGTATACAGGCTGATATTTATTTAAAAATTAAAAAAGGAAGCGTGCTAGGAGGTAAATACGGCACAAAATTAGCCTTAAATTATTCCAGAATGAATGGATTAAGCGGTGATTATGGTCATTCATTTCTAAATGACCAAGATAATTATACTCCAATGCTACTTTGTTTTGAACAAGAACGTTATTTTCAAGATATTAATCTTGAAATAAATAAAAAAATAAGTAAAAAAATAAAAGCTAATTTTGTAATAGCAAACCAAACTTACAATAAAGATTTTTTAGAAGGTCATGTTCCAGGAGATTATGGAGTGCTTAACTCAACAATCTTAATTACAGATATAAGCTACAAAATTAAGAAAGGACATTCTTTAAGAATGGAATTACAAATGTTAAATTCCAAACAGCTAGAAGATTATTCTGCACATGGGGGAGCTTATGAAAATGGAATGGAAGAGCCAGCTGAAGGAGATTGGAGTATGGGACTTTTAGAATATACCATTTCACCTCATTGGTTTTTTGCAATACAAGACATGTATAACTGGGGGAATGAAGATGTTTCAAAACAGTTGCATTATGTAAATCTAAATGCAGGATTTATAAAAGGAGCAAACCGTTTTGAGATTGGTTACGGAAAGAAAAGAGAAGGAATCTTTTGTGTTGGAGGAGTCTGTAAACTCGTACCTTCATCAAACGGATTTAATTTAAGTATATCATCAAGTTTTTAAAAAATGAAAAAATATTTAGCAATACTTAGTTCAATATTAATCATCACTTCTTGTGATGTTGAAGATGGTCCTTTTATCTCTGATTATGATTCTTATGTAAATCCTGAAAAGAAAGTATTAATTGAGGATTTTACAGGGCATCTATGTCCTAACTGCCCAGATGCCGCAAGAGAATTAGATGCAATCCATGATATTTATGGATATCAAATAATTGGTATGGCAATACATGTAAGCAAGTCTTTTGCAAGGCCATATCCTGCTAGTCAGGCTCCAAGCTTTCAATACGACTTCAGAACACAATGGGGGGATAATTGGGATGATTTTTATGGAATTTCAGCAATGGGACTTCCAAGAGGAATGGTGAATAGAATTGGATTCCCAGATAATCATAAACTTGGAAAGGATGAATGGGCAAGTGCCGTTGCTTTAGAACTAAAAAAAGATGTTGATTTTACAATACATATATCTTCTGATGAAAATTCTATTTCTATAACATCAGAAGTAAAAAATAATATAAGCTCAGAGTACAATTTAGTTGTCTGTTTAACAGAAAGTAATATTATGAATTGGCAAAAAGATGGGCAAGACAATATTGAGAATTACCAACATAATCATGTGTTAAGAACAGTATTAATGGATGAGGAGCTCTCCAACTCATCTAATTATGTAGCTGGACAGCAAATTGAAAGGGTAATTAATTATGATCTTGCAACTTTAGAGCAATACAATATTGATTACTCTACAAATACTGCTGAATTAGGAAATGGGAATGCTGGTAACTGGGATGCAGCTAATATGTCAATTATTGCATATATATACAATACTAATACAAAAGAAATTGTGCAAGTTGAAGAATCACATCTAAATAATTAAAAAACTGCAATTATGAAAAACTATTTATTTACACTTTTAGCTAGCTTTATTGGATTTAGCTCCTATAGTCAAACTGTACAAAGTATCTTAGGGCAAGATATAAAGCAAGGGGAAAAAATACTTGAAGCTTATTTTAGCCCAATGGCTGAAAGTTTTGGAGCTGGACTAAATAATGGGTGGTACAATACCGCTAAACCTCACAATTTAGGTGGTTTTGATTTAACATTTACTTTAAATACAGTAATTATACCAAATTCTGCTGAAACTTTTAACATTAAAAAAGCGGGTGGAGATATTTTTAAATCTGAGGAAAATGAAGCGTCTACTATATTTGGGAGTACTAGTGCCACATCAATGTATTATGACCCATCAACAGTTCCAGGCTCAGATAGCATCCCTTTTAATATGCCAGGAGGAATCAAAACTCCAGCTATGCCATTACCAATGTTACAAGCGGGTATTGGTTTAATTAAAAATACAGCTATAGACTTAAGATTTATGCCAATGATGAATATTGGTGATAATGTTAATGTTAATCTTTTTGGAATTGGTGTAAAACATGATTTATTACAGTGGATTCCAGGAATTGGAGATATGATTCCAATGAGTTTATCTTTTCAAGGGGGATATACAGCATTAAATACTGAGTTAGAAATTTCAGGGCAAAAAGTTGCATTAAATACAAAAGCTACTACAATTAATTTAGTTGCTTCCAAAAAATTATTAATGGTTACAGGTTATGCTGGTATAGGGTACAATTCCTCAACAACTAGTTTCTCAGCTGATGCAAATTTTGAATTAAGCGGAATTGAATTTGAAGAAAAAGTAGCAATGGATTTTGAATCAAAAAACAATTTAAGAGCAAATGTTGGATTAAGATTTAATATTACTGTAGTAACGATACAAGCTGATTATACTTTTGCTGAATACCCAACAGCAACAGTTGGTTTGGGGGTTAGTTTGAGATAATATGAAAAAGAGATTTGCAATCTTATTTTTTTGTGGATTTCTTTTCTCAAATATTCAAGCACAAAATTTTGGCGGTGGAGTTATTCTGGGATTAAGCACTTCACAAGTTTCAGGGGATATGCTCGGTGGTTTTAATAAAATTGGATTGCTTGCTGGAGCATATACCAACTTAAAAGCGAAAGAAAACATTAGTTTTCAATTTGAAATAACTTACATTCAAAAGGGAAGCAGAAATCCAAATATCCATAAATACAAAATTGATGAAATTACGCTT
The DNA here is from genome assembly GCA_964452095.1 of uncultured Weeksellaceae bacterium. Lineage (GTDB taxonomy): Bacteria > Bacteroidota > Bacteroidia > Flavobacteriales > BACL11 > DUAL01. The sequence continues at coordinate 18,691 of CAYVKX010000002.1, read as the reverse complement.
TCTTATGTAGAAGTACCAATGAGTATTAACCTGCAACAAAGTGAAAATTTAGGCATTGAATTGGGAGTTTTACCTGCACTTATTCTTAGTTCTGCAATGAATGATTATTATTCTGAAATCAATTTTTCTCCTGATTTTGAAAAATATGATTTTGGAATTTTTGCTGGAATTAATTATCATTTAACGGATAACATTATCTTGAATACAAGAATTAGCAACTCCATTATTCCAATTCGCCCTCATGCTTCTGGTGCTACAAATGGTTGGAATAAAGGACAATACAATACTGTATTAAGTTTTGCGATTCATTATAAAATAAGATGAGTAAAAAACACAAAATAATTATTGCAGTTAGTGGAGCTAGTGGAGCAATTTATGCAAAAGTTTTGTTTGACAAACTTATGCAGTTAGAAGAACAAATTGAAGAAGTCGGCATATTGATGAGTGAGAATGCAAAGTTTGTTTGGCAAACCGAATTAGGCAATAAAGCGTATGAAAAATTACCTTTTTCCTTTTATGAAAAACAAGATTTTATGGCACCTTTTGCAAGCGGATCGGCTAATTTTGATACTATGATAATCTGCCCTTGCTCTATGGGTACAATGGGAAGAATTGCAGCAGGAATATCAAATGATTTGACTACAAGAGCTGCTGATGTAATTTTGAAAGAAAGGCGAAAACTCATCTTAGTGGCTAGGGAAACCCCTTACAATTTAATTCATATTAATAATATGAAAAGCATCACAGAAGCCGGAGGAATTATTTGCCCTGCAACACCATCATTTTATAGCAAACCCCAAAACTTTGAAGAGCTTGCAGCAACCGTAATTGATAGGGTATTAACACTTACCGGTTTACAAAATAAAGCATATAGTTGGGGGGATAAACAATAATTATTGCAACTTTGTGTTATTGTATAGATAAAAATAAATTATGTTAGAATTCAGTAAAAAAGTCCTCAATAAAGTCAGTTTCGATAAAGCCCTATTTAGAAAAGAATTACAAAAAAGCTTGCGTTGGCTTAGTAAAAGAGAAATGACCCATTTAAAAATTTGGGCACTTGCTACTTTTTCTCAATATAAAGGAATTATCTTGGAAGTGTTCGATCAGATTTCGTAACAAATTCTATATTTCTTTTTAAGCCCTTAAAGCCCGTTCGTTTTATTGGCGAACCCTCAAATATTTCATCAAATTTTTCTACTTCTAACTTTTCCCAATCTTCTTTTTTAAAGGATAGTAATTCTTTTTTTGGTAGAAAATTAGCTTCATTATGTGGAATTGAAAATTTATTCCAAGGACAAACCATTTGACAAATATCACAGCCAAACATCCAATTTTCAAACTTACCCTTAACATTTTCTGGGATAGCATTTTTTAGCTCAATAGTATAATAGGAAATACATTTACTCCCATCAACCACATAAGGTTCGGTAATAGCGTCAGTGGGGCAAGCATCAATACATTTTGTGCAAGTCCCGCAATAATCTTTAATTGGGGAATCATATTCAAGTGGAACATCCAAAATAAGTTCCGCTAAGAAAAAATAAGAACCCTGACTTTTAGAAATTAAGTTGCTGTGCTTCCCAATCCAGCCAATACCACTTTTCTCTGCCCAAGATTTTTCCATTACAGGAGCAGAATCCACAAAATATCTACCATTTACATCTCCTATTTCATCCTGCAAAAACTGAAAAAGTAATTTTAGTTTTTTCTTTACTACTTTATGGTAATCTCTCCCAAAGGCATAAATAGAAATTTTTGGAGCATTTTTATCTTCTTGCTTTGCAGGGGAATAATAATTAAATGCCAATGAAATTACTGATTTTGCACCCGTTACCAACAGTTTTGGATTCAATCTTTTATCAAAATGATTTTCCATATAACTCATCTCACCATGATAATCTTTAGCAAGCCATCTTTCTAATTGCAGGGCTTCTTTGTGAAGAAACTCAGCTTTGGAAACTTTACAATAAGCAAAACCTAATTCTAAAGCTTTTTGTTTTAATAAAGAAGTATGGTGCAAAGTTGACATTATTTAGTCAAACAAATCCGATTGTTTTGTAGGGCCGGTTTTCCCTAAATGCTTAAAAGCTTTTTCTGTGGCTTGCCTTCCTCTTGGTGTTCGCATTAAGTATCCTTCTTGAATTAAATAAGGTTCATACACTTCCTCAATTGTTCCAGCTTGTTCGCCAACAGCAGTAGCAATGGTGGTGAGCCCAACAGGACCGCCTCCAAATTTATCGATAATAGCAGAAAGAATTCTATTGTCCATTTCATCTAAGCCGTGCCTATCTACATTTAGTGCTTCTAATGATGAATTTGTAATTTCCAAATTAATATTTCCATCCCCTTTAATTTCTGCAAAATCTCTAATTCTTCTAAGTATTGCGTTTGCAATTCTTGGTGTTCCTCTACTTCTTTTGGCGATTTCATTAGCCGCATCTTTTGTAATTCCAACATCTAATATAGAAGCCGAACGATTTACAATTCCAGAAAGTAAATCAGAGGGATAATAGGAAAGGCGAGAATTAATTCCAAATCTTGCCCTAAGTGGAGAGGTAAGCAAGCCAGAACGAGTAGTTGCTCCAATCAAGGTAAAAGGATTTATTTGCAATTGAACAGAACGAGCATTCGGGCCAGATTCTATCATAATATCAATTTGGAAATCTTCCATTGCAGAATACAAATACTCTTCAATAATTGGATTTAACCTATGAATCTCATCAATAAAAAGGACATCTCTTTCTTCTAAGTTTGTCAAAAGCCCAGCTAAATCTCCTGGTTTATCTAGTACAGGACCGGAAGTAGTTTTTATACCTACACCCAACTCATTAGCAATAATATTTGCCAAAGTAGTTTTGCCAAGCCCAGGAGGGCCGTGCAAAAGCGTATGGTCAAGCGCATCATTTCTTCTGCTTGCCGCTTCAATAAAAATTTTTAGATTATCTACAATTTGTTCTTGCCCAAAAAAATCATTGAATAACTTTGGGCGTAAAACTTGTTCAAAAACAATTTCTTCTTCTGAAAGATTTTCAATATTCGGATCTAATTCTTCACTCATTTCAAAGGCAAATGTAAGCATAAAAAAAGGGCTAGAAATACTAGCCCTTAAATTTTATATTAACAATACAATTTTATGTATGTAAATGTTTGCTTTCATCAAGCATAGGATGATTTTTGGTTTCCAATGGTGCTTTTGTTAAAGCGTTTAATGTTAAATAAATCAATAAGCCCGCAAAGCCAAGCCCTATTCCAATTTCGGTAATTCCTATATGCCCGTGTGTGTTTAAAGTGCCAGGAGCAACCATTAAGTAAGAGTTGAGCCAATGCCCAATAAGAATGATAATTCCCACAAAAATCAATCTTCCTTTTTTTCGTTTTGCATCTCTACTCATTAGTAAAATAATAGGAAACAAGAAGTTAATCAGCATTGAGAACCAAAACAAAAATTTGTAATTCTCAACTTCTAATCTTGCAGTATAATAAGTTACTTCCTCTGGGATATTGGAGTACCAAATAAGCATAAATTGAGAAAACCAAATGTAAGTCCATACCAGTGAGAATGCAAAAATCCATTTTCCTAAATCGTGAATATGACTATCATTCACATCTTTTAAATAACCTTGTTTTTGCAAATAAAGCGTGAACAAAAGAATAGTTGTAAATCCGATTGCCGCCCATTCTGAGAATACATACCAACCAAAAATAGTAGAGAACCAATGCGTATCTATTGACATAATCCAATCCCAAGATGCAATGGCTGAAGTAATTGCAAAAAACACCATAAACCAAGCTGATGTACTCACGCTATTAAAGTGAATTGCAGTGCCTCCTTCTTTATCCTCTAATAAAGATAATGCTCTTAGTTTTCTAGCAAAAAAGTTCCAACCTAAAAGGTAAATAAGCGTTCTAATGATAAAGAAGGTTGCATTCAAAAATGCCTCTTTCCCAGCAATAATTGAATCGTAATGCTCACTATTTGGATCCATAATTCCTTCATGTAACCAATGGTAAATATGATTCCAATGCATAATGGCTGCAACCATAATAAATAGCATAATAATACTAAATACAGGCAATGCTCCCATTATTGCTTCCGGCACTCTTTTAAGTACAATGGACCAACCCGCTTCTGCCACATACTGCATTGCCACAAAAAATACAGCAAAAACTGATATTCCTAAGTAGAAATAAGTATTGAAAAGTAGTGCTGGCCAAGCCCCATGAGGACTTGACACAAATCCGAAAATTAATGCAATTAGCCCAACGGCCATAAGAACCATTGAAAGATTTTTTGCTTTTTTATTTATTGTAAACATTCTATTTTATTTTTTTATTTACCGTAATGTTGTAATTCTTCTTGAATATAAAGAGTAATTTTCCATCTCTCCTGTTCATTAATTTGTGATGCATGAGGCCCCATTGAATTAAGTCCAAAAGTAATCGCATGGAAAATATGCCCAGCTTTTAAATCGCACATTGGCACACCACATCTTCTTTTTAATTTGTCATCATTATAATGAGGAACTGCCGAATACAAAGCATGCATTACCGTACCATCTCCTGCTCCTGTTTTACCATGACAATGCTCACAAAACATTCCATAAAGGGCTTTACCGTCTGCTAAATTTTCTTCATTATTCTCAATAGGATTAACTGCTTCACCAGCTTTTAAATAACCTTCTAATGTTCCATCATAGTTGAAGGTAGAAAGGTGTCCTCTAGCTACAGTTCCTTCAACAGGAGTTCTGGCATTCATACCATTGATATTGTTTTCTCCATAAGTTTCTTGTGAAGCCGAACGATACATATTTGGCATAAATTCATAGCCAGGGCTAGAATCTCCACCAGTACAAGCAGAGAAAAAAATTACTCCTGCTACAAATGCGATTTTTATTAATACTTTATTCATGATTAAGCGTTTTTCTCATTAATTTCAGTTGCTCCAGTTTTTGAAAGCATTTCTTTTACATTTGCTACATCTCCATCTACTTCTATCTCCATTAAAAATTTATCATCAGTTGTTCTTGCATCTGGAGAATCTGATTTTCCGCCAGGATATAAGCCACATCTTATTAAGTAAGTAATCGACATTAAGTGAGCTGCAAAAAGTACCGTACACTCAAAAAGTACAGGCACAAATGCTGGAATATTATGATAGAATGTCCAGTTTGGTTTTCCACCAATATTTTGTGGCCAATCTACTTGCATCATATAATAAATCATTAAACTACCCAAAGCTAAACCAAGGCAACCATAAATGAATGCTAAAATTGCCATTCTTGTTTCTTTTAAGCCCAAAGCTTTATCTAAACCGTGAATAGGGAAAGGAGAATAAACCTCTTTAATCTCAATATTATTTGCACGAATTTCTTTTACTGAAGAAAGTAAAATTTCTTCATCATCAAAGATTCCGTATAGTGTATTTTTACTCATTATTTTTTGTTTTTATATTCTGAACCAGAAGATTTAACAATAGTTTTTAATTCTGCTTGTGCAATTACTGGGAAAGTTCTAGCGTATAATAAAAATAGCGTAAAGAAGAATCCTATTGTTCCCAAATAAATTCCAATATCGATAAAAGATGGCGAAAACATACTCCAAGAAGATGGTAAGAAATCTCTATGTAGAGAAGTTACAATAATCACAAAACGCTCAAACCACATTCCGATATTTACAAAAATTGATAAGATGAAAGTTGCTACAAAACTCTTTCTGATTGAACTGAACCAATATAACTGAGGAGTAAGTACATTACAAGTCATCATAATTGCATAAGCCCACCAGTAAGGACCAGTTGCTCTATTTAAGAACGCATATTGTTCAAACTCAACACCAGAATACCATGACATAAAAAGTTCAGTAATATAAGCCGTTCCCACCAAAGAACCCGTAAGTAAAATGATGATATTCATATACTCGATATGCTTAATAGTAATGTAGGATTCCAAATTCACTACTTTTCGCATAATAATAAGCAAGGTCTCCACCATTGCGAACCCAGAGAATAAAGCTCCAAGCACAAAATAAGGCGGGAAAATTGTAGTATGCCACCCAGGAATTACAGAAGTTGCAAAATCCATAGATACAATAGAGTGTACCGAGAATACAAGAGGAGTTGCAAGTCCAGCTAATACTAAAGAAACCTCTTCAAATCTTTGCCAATGTTTTGCTTTTCCACTCCAACCAAAGGATAAAAAAGCATATAATTTCTTTTTCATTGGAGAAACTTTTTCACTAAATCTATCTCTGAGCATTGCAAAATCAGGAATTAATCCAATGTACCAAAATACAAGCGATACAGAAAAATAAGTTGAAATTGCAAATACATCCCAAAGTAGAGGGGAATTAAAGTTTACCCAAAGTGAGCCAAACTGATTAGGAATAGGAAAAACATAGTAAGCAAGCCATGGTCTTCCCATGTGAATAATTGGGAATAATGACGCTTGAAGTACTCCAAAAATTGTCATTGCCTCTGCTGAACGGTTAATTGACATTCTCCATTTCTGACGGAATAATAAAAGCACTGCAGAGATTAATGTTCCCGCATGTCCAATTCCAATCCACCAAACAAAGTTGGTAATATCCCAAGCCCAGTTTACAGTTTTGTTAAGTCCCCAAGCACCAATACCTGTTCCAATTGTGTAAGCCATTGAAAGTACCCCCCATAAGAAAAGTACTAATGATAATGAGAATAAAATCCACCAATATTTATTGGCTTTTCCTTCAACAGGACGAGCAATATCCCTAGTAATATCATGGTAAGATTTATTACCAAGAATTAAGGGGTCTCTAATTTCTGATTCTTTTTGCATATCTATAAATTAAGCTTTATTTCTAATTTTTGTTTGATAGAACACTGATGGTGCAACATTTAAATGATCTAATAAATCGTATTTTCTAGGGTCATTTTTCAAATCTGAAATTTCATGAGAAGAATCATTTGAATCTCCAAATACAATTGCATTAGTAGGGCAAACTGATGAACATGCTGTTTGAGCATCTTCATCTCTAACTGTTCTTCCTGTTTTTTTAGCATCTAACTTAGTTTCTTGTATTTTCTGTAAACACATAGAACATTTCTCAATAACCCCTCTTGATCTTACAACTACATCAGGATTCAATACCATCTTACCATAGTCATCATTCATATTAAAATCAAACTTATCGTTTTCAGAGTACTGGAACCAGTTGAATCTTCTTACTTTATAAGGGCAGTTATTAGCACAATATCTAGTACCTACACATCTATTGTAAGCCATGTGATTTTGACCTTCAGCACTATGTGAAGTTGCAGCCACAGGGCAAACAGTTTCACAAGGGGCATGATTACAATGCTGACACATTACTGGCTGATAAACCGTTTCAGGATTTCCTGAAGGATCTTCCATTTTAGCATACATATCAATAGCAGAAACTTTTTCTGCTTCAGACAATTCTCTTGTCATATCAGAAGAGAAGTAACGATCAATACGCAACCAGTGCATATCTCTCGATTTTCTAATTTCTTCTTTACCAACTACAGGGACATTATTTTCAGCATGACACGAAACTACACAAGCAGCACACCCAATACATGAAGTCAAATCAATTGACATATTCCAAAAGTGACCAGTAGAATGATCGAATTCATCCCAAAGAGTTACTTCAGAACCTTTCTTTTTCCCGTCATGAGTAGCGTATAAAGTTTCCTTATTTCCTGAAGAAGGATCAACAATAAAATCAGCTAGAGTAGTTTCTTTTACGATCTCTCTCCCCATCATTGTATGATGCAATTGCACAGCAGCAAATTCATATTCCCCACCAACAACTTTAAGAGTTGCATCTCCATTACCTAGAGTAAATGCATTAAATCCTATATCATTACCACATTTTCCAGCAGCAGTTCTTCCATATCCAACAGCCATTGCAATAGTACCAACTGCTTGTCCTGGCTGAATCATAACAGGAACATCATTATAAGTAGTTCCATTTACAGTAATATCTACCATATTACCATTTAATGCACCATTTGAAATATTCCAATTTGTAATTCCTAACTCACGAGCAGTAGCTGCTGACATAGTTAAGTAATTATCCCAAGAAGCTCTTGAAAGAGGGTCAGGTAATTCTTGTAACCAAGGATTGTTAGATTGAGAACCATCTCCCATTGAAATTTTTTCAGTCATTTCAAATTCAATTCTCTCAGATTTTGACAAAGCAAAAGAAGGAACAGTTGCTGCAAAAGATGCAGGATTTACCTTGCCATCATTTGAAGTGAAATAACCATCATGAACTGATTGATTCCAATCAGTAAATGAATAGTAGTTTTGTAAATAAGTATGATAATCTGATTTACCCATCCAAGCCATCATACTTTCTTGGAATTGTCTTCCGTTAAATAATGGTGAAATAGTTGGTTGCATCAAAGTATACTCACCATGTGCTGGCATTGCATCTCCCCAACTTTCTAAGTAATGATTATCAGCACAAACATAAGTCATATTTTCTGCAGACTCATCATTATAAAGTGAAGTAGCTACTGTTAATCCTACTTTTTTAATTCCTGAATTATACTCAGCAACATTCTGCAAAGAATAAGAAGGGTTTACATTATGAGTAAACAATGCTGAAATTTTACCAGCATTCATATCTTTTATTAAAGTTGCAACATCAGTATCATTTCCTTGTTTTAAATAAGAAGGTTTAGATAATGACATTGTATTTTCATAGTTCCCTAACTTGTTGTTAATAGCATTTACTAAAGTCTGAACCTCAGCATTATTACTATTACAAACAACAATAGAGTTTCCTGCATTATTCGCTAAATCATTAGCTAATTTAGCTATTCTGCTATCAGCAGAACCACCATTTAATGCATTATATAAATTAGATAATAAACCAGCTTGTTCTGATGGTTTGATTTGAACCCTTTCATCAGCATTAGAACCCGTTAACGATAAAGAAGTTTCAATTTGGTAATGCTTAGACATTTTTCCTGAATTAGGATTTCTCCCAGCAGCATAAGCAGTTGCATAATCAGCATTTAGCCAATTCCCTAAGAAATCAGCACCAAATGAAACAATAACATTTGCTTTATCAAAACTATAAGTAGGTAATGCTCTTACTCCAAATGAAGCTTTATTGGCATCTAACATTCCACTATAAGAAACAGCATCCATTTGTACATGCTTTACATTTCCGTATTTAGATGAGAAATCAGCAATTAAACTTTTAGTAGAAGGACTTAAAACTGTTGAAGTTAAAATAGCTATATTCCCTCCATTTGCAGAAATCTTGTTTAACTCAGCAGTAATTTCTGCATCCATAGTTTCCCAATCAGAATCAGTACCATTTTTTGTAGGATTCTGCAATCTCCCTGAATCATATAAAGAAAGAACTGAAGCTTGAATCCTTGCATTTGTTGCAGTTTTATTTGATTCAATTTTAATTGGTCTTCCTTCTCTTGTTTTTACTAAGATAGAGCCAAAATCGTGTCCATCATACATTGTAGTTGCATAATAGTTAGCAACTCCAGGAGTTACTTCTTCTGGCTTTATTACATAAGGAATTGCTTTATTAACAGGAGTCTCACAAGCAGCTAAAGTAGCAGCAGCAGTTGTAAACCCTAAAAACTTTAAAAAGTCTCTTCTTGATGTAGATGTAGCAGATATATCTTTATCTCCTAAAAACTCATCAACAGGAATTTCTTCAACAAATTCGTTTTGTCTTAATTTTTCTACAATTGGATCATTATTTAGCTCCGCTAAACCTTTCCAATATTTTTTTGCTTTTGTCATATTATATAGAGATTAAATCTAAATACTTATTAATAATGGCACTTCCCACATTCCAAACCACCAATTTTATCTACAGTGATTTTTTCACCAGCATATTTTTCTTTCATTTTTTCGTGCATGCTAGTATAGTAGTCGTTTCCTTCCATTTTTACTTCTGTGTCTTTATGGCAATTAACACACCATCCCATAGTTAAATCATTTTCTTGTCTTACAACATCCATCTCCTCAATAGCACCATGACATTCTTGACACTCAATTTTACCAACAGTAACGTGCTGTGAGTGATTGAAATAAGATAAATCAGGAAGATTATGAATTCTTACCCACTTAATTGGTTTTTGTTCATACCCTTCAATGTATGATCTAGTTTTTACATCAAAACCAATAGCATCATAAATTTTTGCAATTTCAGTTTCTCCAGTAGTTGCTCCACTTGAAATATAAGTATGACAATTCATACAAACATTTGCTGATGGAATACCTGCAGTTTTACTATTTCTTGCACCAGTATGACAATAATTACAGTCAATTCCATTATCTCCAGCATGAATTTTATGAGAGTACGCAATTGGTTGTTCTGGCTGATAATGAGTAGTAACACCTACACCCATCATAGCATCAAATGCAACTTTTAACACAAATATAGTAATTACAAAACCAACAATAAGTTTTGCAGCAGTATTTGCTAAAAATGCTTTACAGAAATTATTTACAGAATCTAATACTGATTCTGTTGATTGATTTAATTCTTGCTTTAGTTTGTTTTTTAAAGACGACAACACAAAAACTAATAGTAGCAAAACAATTGCAGCTATTAATAAGAGTACAGAATTACTCATTCCTTCTGATGATGCTTCTTCCCCTTCCTCAACAATTTCTTCTTTTACTTCAGGAACATAAGCTGCAACATATACTAAAACTGCTTTAATTTCATCAGCATCTAATGATTGTGGAGGCATTAGGGTTACACCAAAATCACCAGGGTTTTGTACAAACCTGATTATTTCATCTTCCGATCTTCTGTCTTGCACACCTACTAAATCAGGCCCAACTAACTTTCCTCCTCCAATGGTATGACAAGCTGCACAACCACTTGATTTAAAAATTTGTTCTCCTTCTGATTGAGCAAATGTGCTTATTGCTAGTGATAATAAAACCGCAAGAAGTAAGAAGCGGTTTTTTAGGTTTTTTATTCGAATCATTTCTTATGTATTCAATTTTTCGGCTGCAAATTTAGAATTTTAATAATACCTAAATATGAGCAATATCATAATTTAGTATAATTTATATTTATTCTAAATAGAGAAGGGGTAATGAGTTAATTTGATGATATGCTAAGTAGAAAATAGTAGTCAGAATATAGTACACAGACCATAGTGTTTTGTCTTTGCGAAAAATTTATTTTGAAGCAATCTTACAAATAACTTCTCCACTGTTTTAGGGGAGCTGTCATTTATGACTGAGAGGTATAAATAAAAGCTCCCAACATTGCTGTTGGGGGTTTTAAATTACTCTCATCCTTGGAGGAGTTAGAGGTGGGCTCTCCTAAACTTATTGCAAAATAAGTTTCTTGTTAATCACACCATCATTCGTTTCTATTTCTAAGAAATAAATTCCTTTAGCATTTTATTCAGATTAATTTGTTGATTATACTCAAATCAAGTGTTACAATACTATCACAACCAGTTATAGTTTGTAAAGCATAAGTTATTCCATCCACCCAAGTGTAAGTATCACATAACAACTATTTTTTATTAGTGGCTAGTCCCACTTCACTCGTTACTTTATTTTTCTTTTCTATCTTTGCCAAATATGTTTAAACACCTTTATCTATTTTTTGTTTGTGTTCCTGTTTTTTTAATGGGACAAAATACGGATAGTTTACAACTTAATGAAACTACCCTTTTAGGAGAGGAAAAAGTACAGGAATTATTAGATCGACACATTAAGTTAAATAAAACAGAGGAAGGTTTGATGGCTTGGAGATTGCAAATCTACTCAGATACAGATAGAGAAAAAGCTCAAGAAGTAAGAACAAAATTTATGCAAGATTTCCCTGAAATCCCTGCTTATTTGGATCATATAGAACCTTATTTTAAAGTAGTAATTGGAAATTTTTACACCAAGCTACAAGCCAAAAAAGTTAAAAATGAAATCAGGAAAAAGTATCATTCTTATCTTGTTCCTTCTGAAATTAAATTAAGTACCGATTAAGCAAGTTTTCTTTGGATTTCTTTTTCCTCAAACCCTTCAATAATATCGCCCACTTTTATATCATTATATTTATCGATTGATAGCCCACATTCAAATCCCTTAGCTACTTCTTTAGCATCTTCTTTGAATCGTTTTAAAGAAGAAAGTTCGCCAGTATAAACCACTACTCCATCTCGGATAACTCTTACTTTTGAGTTTCTATTTATTTTTCCATCAAGAACCATGCATCCTGCAATAGTTCCTACTTTTGATATTTTGAAAATGTCGCGAATTTCTATACTACAAACAATTTCTTCCTGAATATCAGGAGAAAGCATGCCTTCCATTGCTAATTTCAGTTCTTCAATTGCTTTATAAATCACCGAATAAAGTCGGATATCAATTTGTTCTGTTTCAGCTAATTTTCTTGCTTGAATTGATGGGCGAACTTGGAAACCAATAATTACTGCCTCAGATGCTGATGCCAACATTACATCCGATTCGGATATTTGCCCCACCGATTTGTGAATAATATTCACGCTTATTTCCTCAGTAGAAAGTTTTTCTAAAGATTCTGAAAGCGCTTCAATAGAGCCATCTACATCTCCTTTTACAATTACATTTATTTCCTTGAAATCACCAAGAGCAATTCGTCTTCCAATCTCATCTAAAGTAATGTGTTTCTGTGTTCTAACTCCTTGCTCTCTTTTAAGCTGCATTCTTTTAGTTGCAATTTTTTTCGCTTCTTGTTCATCTTGCATCACATTAAAAGAATCTCCCGCTTGAGGCGCACCATTTAATCCTAATAAAACTGCTGGAGTAGCTGGTCCTGCCAACTCCACATTATGTCCTCTTTCATCCAATAGGGCTTTTACTTTTCCGCTATAGCTCCCAGAAATTACATAATCACCAATTTTTAGTGTTCCATTTTGCACCAAAATAGTTGTTAAATATCCTTTTCCTTTATCTAATGATGCTTCAATTACCGTTCCTTTTGCATCTCTATTTGGATTTGCTTTTAAGTCCAACATTTCAGCTTCCAATAATACTTTTTCCAATAGTTCTGGAATACCAATTCCTGTTTTTGCTGATACATCTTGACTTTGAATTTTACCTCCCCAATCTTCTACCAAAAGGTTTTGTTCTGCCAATTGACCTTTTATTTTTTCTGAATCTGCTACATCTCTATCAATTTTATTAATAGCAAAAACAATAGGAACGCCAGCTGCTTGCGCATGAGAAATTGCCTCTTTGGTTTGCGGCATAATTTTATCATCAGCAGCAATTACAATTACTACAATATCGGTAACTTTTGCTCCCCTTGCCCTCATAGCAGTAAACGCCTCATGACCAGGAGTATCTAAAAATGCAATTTGTTTTCCATCTTCAAGTGTAACTTCATAAGCCCCAATATGCTGGGTAATCCCACCTGATTCTCCAGCAATCACATTGGTTTCTCTAATGTAATCCAAAAGGGAAGTTTTACCATGATCCACATGCCCCATAATAGTAACAATTGGCGGTCGGTTTTCCAAATCTTCTTCCTTATCCTCCACTTCCTCAATCGCTTCTTGCACATCTACTCCTACAAATTCAACCGTAAAACCAAATTCTTCTACAATAATTTGAATGGTATCTGCCTCCAATCTTTGGTTCATAGTAACCATAAAACCTAGCACCATCAATGCAGAAATAATTTCATTTACAGGGACATCCATCATTGTAGCAAGTTCTTGAGCAGTAGCAAATTCCGCAATCTTTACGGACTTATCGGAAGCAGTAATAGCTGCTGATTCTTTGTCAGCAATTTCCTTATGAGCAATTCTTTTTTCTCTTCTGTTTTTTACAGAAGTTTTCTTTCCTCCACCCTGAAGTTTTGCTAAAGTTTCTCTTACTTTTTTTTGAGCTTCAACTTCATCTACCTCTACTATATTTGGCTTTTTCTTTCCTTTAGCTCCTTTAAATCTGTTTTTATCTACTTTTTTAGTAAGTCGTTTTCTTTTTTTCTTAGCCGCAATTCCACCTCCTGAAGATGTAGCAACTGGCTTTTTCTTCTTCTTGGGCTGCACTTTCTCTAAATCAATTTTTTCACCTGTAAGAGTTGGAGCATTTAATTTTATCTTTTTTGCTTTTATTACTTCCTCTTTCTTTGGAGTTTCTTTTTCCTGCTTTTTTTCTAGTTTTTCTTCTACCTTTTCCTCTTTTTTCTTTTTGTCAGAAAGATCAATTGTTCCAAGAGATTTAATCTCTAATTTTGGAGTATTTGTCTTTATTTTTTCTGGCTCAGCAGCTTTTTCTTCTTTTGCTTCTTCCTCTAATATTTTATTAGTAGCAACAATTTTGGCTGCCATTTTTGTTTGCTTTGACATCTGAAACTCAGTAAGGAGCAACTGATAAACATCATCCTGAATTTTTGAGGAAGGTTTCAATCCATCATGCCCTTTGCTTTCCAAAAACGAAAGGATTCTATCAATCCCAACATTTAACTCTTTGGTAAGCTTATTAAGCCGTATTTTTTTCTCTGACATATTTTTATTTTAATTATTCTTCTTCTGTTTCAAATTCACTTTTTAGTACCGACAATACATTTTCCACAGTTTCAATTTCCAAATCAGTTCTTTTTACTAAATCTTCTGCATCTAATTCTAATACGCTTCTTGCCGAATCGCAACCTATAGCTTTTAATTCTTCAATTATCCATCCTTCAATCTCATCAGAAAATTCTTCAATAGCCACATCATCAATCATATCATCTACATCTCTGTACACATCAATTTCAAAACCCGTAAGCAAGCCAGCTAATTTGATATTAAAACCACCTTTGCCAATAGCCAAAGACACTTGGTCGGGCTGCATATACACATCAGCAGTGCTGTTTTCTTCATCTAATTTTATAGAGCTTACTTTTGCCGGACTAAGCGAACGACTAATAAGTAATTGGGTGTTTTCAGTAAAATTGATAACATCAATATTTTCGTTTCTGAGCTCACGCACAATACCGTGAATTCTGGAACCCTTCATACCAACACAAGCACCAACCGGATCAATTCTATCATCATAAGATTCTACCGCTACTTTGGCTCTTTCTCCAGGCATTCTTACTACTTTTTTAATGGTGATAAGCCCATCAAAAACTTCTGGGACTTCCGTTTCAAAAAGTCTCTCAATAAATTCTGGGGCAATTCTTGAAAGAGTGATTAGTGCTTTGTTGTTTTTTAGTTCTGCTGAAACAACTACCGCTTTTACAGTTTCTCCTTTTCTGAAAAAATCTCTTGGAATTTGGTTTGCTTTTGGCAGGATTAAATCATTTCCTTCATCATCTTGTAAAAGGATTTCATTTCTCCATACTTGATACACTTCTCCTGTTACAATTTCCCCAACTCTTTCATCATATTTTTTTAAGATTTCATCTCTGTGCAAATCCTGTACTCTTGCTTGCAAATTTTGGCGAATAGAAAGGATATGGCGTCTGCCAAATTCTTTTGAAAAATCTATTTGCTGAGGCACTTCTTCTCCTACTTCATAATCGTCTTCAATTTTTAATGCCTCCGAGAGAGAAATTTGTGAGATTGGGTCTTCTACTTTACCATCCTTTACCACCTCTCTATTTTGCCATATTTCCAAATCTCCTTTATCTACATTTATAATTACATCAAAATTATCGGCTTCCTCATATTTTTTTGCCAATACACTTTTAAAAACATCTTCTAAAATGTTCATCATTGTTTCTCGGTTAATGTTTTTTACTTCCTTAAATTCGGAAAACGATTCTATCAAATTATCTATATTCATTTTTTAAAATTTTATAATTAGTTTTGTTTCTTTTATTTGTTCTAATGAGATTGTTTGCACCTTGGTTATTATTTGTTTTTTACCTTTTAGTTTTTTACTTGTTTCTATTGTTATTTCCTCTCCAAAAGTCAGTAATTTTCCTTTTATTTTCTTGCCGTCTTGTAGTTTTATAGCCACCTCTTTCCCAATGTTTTTTTGGTATTGCTCTTTTACTACAAAAGATTTACTAAGCCCTGGTGATGAAACCGATAAATCAAAATCCTCTATTTCTCTATCCAACTCCTGATCGATATATTTGCTGATTTGCAAACATTCAGTAATTGAAATTCCATCTTGTTTATCCACAAATACTCTTATCACATTTTGAGTACCTACGGTTACCGATACTAAAAACCCTTTCATTTCCAGAACCTTTTCTCTGGCTAATTCTTTTACTCTTTCTTCTGAAATCATTATTGTACAAAAGATGGGGCTTACGCCCCATCCCTCATTTTCTTCTATTTTTCTGTCGGCAAATATATAACCTTTTTCTTTAACTCACAAACTTTATTGTAATACTACTCTTTTACTTACAAAAGATGATTTTTTTAACTGTCTTTTTTTCTAGAAAAAATAACCAAATTATTTCCCCAATTATTTTTTCTATCCATCCATTTTAAAAGCATAATACCAACATTTGCATAAATATTAAACAAAATTTTCAGAACGCTTTGAATTCTTTTCATTGAAAAATCTCTGTGTTGTTTTAGGGAAAAATGTTGGGTAGTAACATACTCTGTAAAAATAGCTATTATTTCTAATTTATTTCTATTGTGTAGTTGGCTTATATTTTTTTTGTTGAACGAATATATATGCCTTGGCGGATCGCAACATAACCAGGAATTTGCAACTAATTTAAAAACATTTTTAATCCTTACAAAAAATTTATCTGAAGTAAGTTTAATATAATCCCACACCCAAGTTGGGCGAAACCAAAACTCTCTACATTGCTGATTGGGGGTAGTAACAATTAACAGTCCATTATCATTTAACATTGTATAAAGTGTAGCTAGAAGTTGGTCTGGGATTTTATAATGTTCTATTACCTGATTACAAAATATAATATCGAATTTTTTATTAATAGGATTTTGCATAGGATTAGCGCATATAACATCAATAGCAGGAAATTTTTCTCGCACATAATCACAAGCTTGTTTATCTAAATCTAAAAGAGTAACATCATAACCGTATTGCTGAAAAGAATTGGAATAAAACCCTGTGCCACCACCAAAATCCAATAAAGATAAATTATCCTCATTTCTTATTGTTTTTATGTCTTTTATTATCATTGCAACATCCTTATCAATCAATTTTTTTCTAGATGATATTTCATTATCATCAGGTTTTTTAAATAAAAAACCATCATAGTATTCGGTAATTATTGCATCCTCTGGCTGAGGAAAAGTAGTAATTAAAGAGCAACCTTTGCATTGATAGTAATGATAGTTATCCTTTCTTTCTACTATTTTTTCAAACTTATTAGAGCAAACTAAACACTTTTCTTTATTAAAATCCATTGATTTTTTTATCTACTAAACTTTAAGTAAAATTGAATTACCAAAAAAGAAGGAGGAAAATTCCTCCATCTTTTTTTAATAATATATCTTATAAACTTAATACTTTACTGAAGCACCACTCTTTTACTTACAAATGAGTCCTCAGTTCTTATTTGTACCATATAAATTCCTCTCGGATATTCCGATAAATCAAGTTGCTTAGTATACTCCCCAACAAATGCTTGATTCTCTTCTATAGAGATTACTTTCCCGAAAGCATCTACAACCGTAATTTCAAAATTATCCACTTCATCAGAAACAAAACTAATATTAAATACGCCTCTTGTTGGATTAGGGTAAATATTCAAATTATCAGAAAGATTATCATCTCCAGCAGTAATTCTGATACTTGAAAGAGTAGTAAAGTATTGGAAAGAGGTGAATCCTGAATTGTTCAATCCTGAAACATCACAAATTCCATGTACTCTCCATCTGTATGTAGAATTCGGATCAAGCCCTGTTGCATTATAAGTAGTTGTATTGGTAGTATCAATCACTTTAGTATTCCATGCAGCACCCGATTTCAGATAGAAAATTCTATATCCCCATGATCCTCCTGGAATTGAATCCCAAGATAAATCGACAGTAGTTCCAGCAATGTTATTCTCAGTAGGATTAGTTGGTATTGTACAAAATAGCTGAGTTGTAAAGCTTTGTGTTGCACTCCAGTTAGATACATTAGTTCCAGAATAATCACAATGTGCTCTTACCTCCCAATCGTAAGATGCACCAGGAGTTAATCCCCACATGGTTTTAGTTGTAACATATTGGTTGTAAATATATATCCAACTACCACTTCCTTGATCCATTCTTCTAATATCATATTTTACAGCACCACTAACTGCATCCCAACTAATAGTTGCATTATTAGTAAGAGGTGAGGAAGTTAAATTGGTAGGAATTGCACAAGAAGTAAGAGTTGTAAAATCAGTACCATTTATTGCAATCGACATATTTAATGGCGAACAAACTGACATTACTTGCCAATTATAAGTAGTAGATGATGATAGTCCAGAAAGGGTAAAAGTGTACTCAATACCACTTGTGCTAGATGTAGCTGTTTGTCCAAATGGTAATAGTGTATTATAAGTAATTGCAGAACCCAACACACTAATAGTATCCCAACTACTTGCAGTACTTTCTTTAAATATAAAATAATGTGTAGTATTCATTGGCCCATACCATCTTAATGCTACAGAAGTTAAGGAGGTAACACTATTTAATACCTGTAAATTAGTAGGTAAGTCGCAAGGCGCATCAGTAAAGAAGTTATTCCATGAGGTCCATGATGACTTGATATTATTAATAGTATCACAAATTGCTCTTACTTGC
>CAYVKX010000001.1:63308-75475 GCA_964452095.1 uncultured Weeksellaceae bacterium | reverse complement strand
CCTAAATTAATTTTAAATTATTATTGCAATACTACAAAAAATAAGGCAATAAAAAAACGGGCCTTAAAGCCCGTTTCTAAATTTTTATTTTTTCAAATATTTCCAATCTATATAAAAAGTGCCGAAAGGAAGAATGGAGGCAAGCATTACAATACCAAAATCTTTTCCACTCCAATTCTCATCATCTTTAATTAAAAAGGCAATTATTAAATACCCTACAAATAATAATCCGTGCGGCATACCTAATAGTTTTACATATTGTTCATCACCTCCCCAGTATTTTAAAGGCACAGCAACAAAAAGAAGGAGTATATAAGATACTCCCTCTAAGAACGCAATTATTCTAAATGTATTTTTCATTAATCGTCTATTGTCTAAAATCTCAATACTAATATCTATTTCCTATTTAAAAGCGTTTTCACCCGTAATATCCATTCCTGTAATTAATAAGTGAATGTCATGAGTTCCTTCATAAGTAATAACTGATTCTAAGTTCATCATATGTCTCATTATAGAATACTCTCCAGTAATTCCCATAGCTCCTAATATTTGCCTTGCTTCTCTTGCAATTTTAAGTGCCATATCAACATTATTACGCTTGCACATTGAAATTTGTGCAGTAGTTGCTCTTCCTTCATTTCTCAATACTCCTAATCTCCAAGTAAGCAGTTGTGCTTTTGTGATTTCAGTAATCATTTCAGCCAATTTCTTTTGTTGTAATTGGTAGCTAGCAATTGGTTTCCCAAACTGAATTCTTTCTTTAGCATATCTTAATGCTGTGTCGTAACAATCCATTGCAGTACCAATTGTTCCCCAAGCAATTCCGTATCTTGCAGAATCCAAACAACCAAGTGGAGCTCCCAAACCATCTTTATTAGGTAATAAATTTTCCTTAGGAATTTTTACATTATCAAAAACTAACTCTCCTGTTGCTGAAGCTCTTAAACTCCATTTATTATGAGTTTCAGGAGTTGTAAAACCTTCCATTCCTCTTTCAACAAGCACTCCTTTAATTCTTCCTTCTTCATTCTTTGCCCAAACTACAGCAACATCAGCAAAAGGAGCGTTTGAAATCCACATTTTTGCTCCATTTAAAAGATAATGATCTCCCATATCTTTTATATTTGTTGCCATTCCTCCTGGGTTTGATCCATGATCTGGCTCAGTTAAACCGAAACAACCGATAAATTCTCCAGTTGCTAATTTTGGTAAAAACTTCATTTTTTGTTCTTCACTTCCGTATTTCCAAATTGGGTACATTACAAGTGAAGATTGAACAGATGATGTAGAACGAATTCCACTATCTCCTCTTTCTAGCTCTTGCATTATTAGTCCGTAAGATATTTGGTCTAATCCTGCACCCCCATATTCTACAGGAATATATGGTCCAAAACCACCAATTTCTCCTAGTCCTTTTACAATTTGTTTTGGGAATTCGCACTTTTGACAAGCATCTTCAATAATTGGAGAAACTTCTCTTTTTACCCATTCTCTTGCAGCATCTCTAATCATTTTATGCTCATCTGTTAGGAGTTCATCCATCAAAAAATAATCAGGCGCTTGGTATAAATCTTGTGACATAATTTTGTTAATTTTTTGGCAAAAGTATGTATTTTAAAGAGAAAAGTTGATATCATAAAACATATCTTTGCAAAAGATAAAAAAGTAAAATTGACTTATAACGACACATTTTTTATTATCCTCACTTTTGATTTGTTTTTAATAGCACTTTTGAAGGCATTTTATTGGAAATTTACCAAGCAATTATTCTTGAGTGTATTTGCCCAACGCTATGCCAATCAATATTTAAAAGAGGAAAATATTTTTACAGAAAGAGTAACTTTTTTGGTTACAATTATTATGCTGATAAATATAAGTTTGTTTCTTTCTAAAACTATTTTTGGAACTAATTTAAGCATTCTGAACTTCTTGAAAGTATTTGTTTTAGTAGATGTATTTTTCTTATTAAAAGCAATGCTTATTCGTTTTTTGGGCTATGTTTTTATGCTAAAATCTTTGGCAAAATTGGGGGTTTACTTTACTTTTTTGTTTGATAGAGTAATGGGGATTTTGCTATTTCCAATAGTTGTGTTGATGTTTTTTTCACCACTTATTTCAAGTCCTATTTTACTTATATTTTCGATAGTAATTATTGCCCTATTTTTGCTAATAAAAATCTTTTGGCTTTGGAAGATAGGAATAGGTGCATTTGGGCTTTCTAAGTATTATTTATTTCTGTATCTTTGCACCCTTGAAATTTTACCACTTTTAGTTTTTGCTAAAGTGGGATTCTATTAGAAGAAATAAAAAAATAAAGGCAAATGGCAGGAAGACAAAAAAAGGTAAAATCCATACTTATTTCGCAACCAAAGCCAGAAAATGGCAAATCACCTTATTTTAATTTGGCTACAAAGCACAAATTAAAGATTGATTTTCGCCCTTTTATTCATGTAGAAGAGATAAGTACTAATGAATTTAAAAAACAAAGAATAAGTATTTTGAATCATGATGCAGTAATTTTTACGAGCAAAAATGCAATGGATCATTATTTTTTGATGTGCGAAAAACTCAGAATAAAAGTTCCTGAAACCATGAAGTATTTTTGTGTTTCAGAAGCAATTGCTTATTACCTTCAAAACTTTATTACCTTTAGAAAAAGAAAAGTTTTCACAGGAGAGCAAATGTTTAAGGACTTAATTCCTGTGCTTAAAAAACATAAAGAATGTAACTTCTTGTTGCCTTGCTCGGATTTGATAAAAGAAAAAATTGTGGATACATTAGAGAGCAATAAACTTAATTTTACCAAAGCAATGATGTACAAAGTGGTTTGTTCCGATTTATCGGATTTGGAAAATGTTTATTATGATATTTTAGTGTTTTTCTCTCCAACAGGAATCACCTCACTTTATGAGAATTTCCCTGATTTTACACAGAAAGATACAAGAATTGCAGCTTTTGGGCCTACCACTGCAAAATCGGTTGATGAGCATAAATTAATTTTAGATATTGATGCTCCAAATGAAAAAGCACCATCTATGTCCATGGCACTGGACCAATATATTAAGGTGGCAAATAAGCGAAAAAGATAACAAGCAACACAAAAATAAATAAGGGAGCTTCTAGCTCCTTTTTTTATTTAAAAAAATAGTATTTTTAGCCATGCAAACTTTTAACAAACAAGAGCGGCTTTGCGGGAAAAAGAAAATCGATTTACTTTTTGCATCAGGGCAAAAGTTTAATGAAGGGAACTTCAGGATCATATACCAAATTGCTCCAACAAATTCTGAGTTTCCAGCCAAAATTATGATTAGCATTCCAAAGCGAAACATAGCAAAAGCCAATGAAAGAAATGCAATAAAGCGCATAATAAAGGAGGTGTACAGAAAGCAGAAAAATAAATTTTACCAATACTTAAAAAGCCATGAAAAACAACTTATATTTGCCCTAATTTATCTGAAATCTGAAATGCTAACTTATAAGCAAGCTGAAGAAGAAATAAATTTAGTTTTAAATCGTTTAACAAAACAGCTTTGAGAAAACTTTTAAGTTATATCTTTATCGGAATTATTAAAATTTATCAAAATATGATTTCTCCACTTTTTTCACCTAGATGCCGATACACGCCAACTTGTTCGGAGTATGGCATACAGGCAATAAAAAAACATGGTGCATTAAAAGGGGGATTTTTTACCATAAAACGAGTATTTTCATGTCATCCTTGGGGAGGACATGGGCATGACCCAATACCATAAAACAGAAAAATGAAAAAGAAAATTAAAATAACATTAGTAGCAATTTCAGTATTATTAGCATCATTTTTATCAGTTAGTTTTACCGATAATTATTTTGAAATTGCTAAAAATTTAGACATTTTCACCTCTTTATACAAAGAGTTAAACACTTATTATGTAGATGAAACCGATCCTGGAAAATTGATGAAAAAAGGCATAGATGCTATGCTAAAATCTTTGGATCCTTACACCACTTACATTCCAGAATCTGAGATTGAAGATTTTAGATTTACGACCACAGGACAATATGGCGGAATTGGCGCAATCATCACAAAAAGAGGAGATTATGTTTTTATTAGCGAGCCTTATGAGGGCTTTCCAGCTTTTAAGGCAGGACTAATGGCTGGGGATAAAATCTTAGAAATAAATGGGGTTGCAGCAAAAGGGAAAACCACTGAGGAAGTAAGCAAAGTTTTGAAAGGACAGCCAAATACTTCCGTTACTTTGCTAATGGAAAGAAAAAATTTGGACAAACCATTTGAAGTGAGTTTTGATAGAGAAAAAGTAACGGTAAAAAGCGTGCCTTATTCCGGATTTGTAGCAGATGGAATTGGCTATATCAAACTCAGAAGTTTCACCAGAAATTGCACTAAGGATATTAAAGATGCACTCAAAGAATTAAAACAACAAGAATTAAAAGGTTTGGTTTTAGATTTGAGAGGAAATCCTGGAGGACTCTTGAATGAATCAGTAAATATCTCCAATATTTTTGTAGAAAGAGGAGAGGAAATAGTAAGCACAAAAGGCAAAATAAAAGAATGGGAAAAAGTATATAAAGCAACTCAAAAAGCGGATGATATTAGTACGCCTTTGGTGGTGTTGATAAATCAGGGTTCTGCTTCTGCATCCGAAATTGGTTCTGGCGTAATTCAAGTTTTGGCTAGTTGGGTAATTTTTGGCAACAGTAGTTTCGGTAAGGGATTGGTTCAGCAAAGTAGAAAATTGAGCTATAATACCCAACTAAAAGTAACCATTGCTAAGTACTATACTCCTAGCGGAAGATGTATTCAAGCGCTTGATTATTCCAATAGAAATGAGAATGGAAGTGTTGGGAAAATTGTAGATTCTCTTAAAACAGCATTCAAAACTAAAAATGGTAGAACTGTTTATGATGGCGGAGGAATTGAGCCAGACATAGAAGTGGAAAAAGATTTGATTAGTAACATAACAATTAGCTTACTCCAAAAAAGATTAATTTTTGATTATGCCACTGATTTTCGTCATACGAACGAAAGCATAGCTTCAGCTGATGAATTTATTTTTTCAGAAGAAAATTTTGATGAGTTTAAATTGTTTTTATCAGATAAAGAATATGAATACTCTACTGAAACGGAAGATGTTGTGGGGGAATTAAAAGAAATAGCAGAAGAAGAGTTTTATTTTGAAAGTATTTCTAAAGAATATGATGCTCTAATTGCAAAATTAGAAGTCAACAAAAAAGATGATTTGAACAAATTTAGTTCAGAAATAAAAGAGCTAATAACAAGCGAAATTGTAAGTAGATATTATTATCAAAAAGGACGAATAATTGCCAATTTGCAATTTGATGAAGATGTGGAAGAAGCCATAAGAGTGCTTAACAATAAAGCAGAATATAATTCAATTCTTGCAGGAGATGAGTAGAGCAATTACAAAACTACAAACTACTTTTTTTATTTTATTAGGGTTTGCGATTCCTACATCAATAGCTGCAACAGGAATTATTTTTGGACTGCTTGCACTGCTTTGGATATTGGAAGGTAATTTTAGAAATAAGCTAAAACAAATAATTGAGAGCAAATGGATGTTAGCTGTTTTAGGGTTAATTATTTTTTACGGACTTGCTCTGCTCTGGGGTGATAATCACAACAATAGCTCTTGGGTATTCGAAAAGGTATCATTACTACTTATGTTTATTATTTTTGCTACCTCTAATTTTGAGCAAAAAGCATTCAAATATGGGGCAATTGTTTTTTTAGCAACCACTTTTATTTCTGCTTTATTGGCTATTGCTATCGATTTAGGACTCATTCAGGAATTGTATAATTACACAAGTATGATTTCGTTAAATAATGACCATAAATCTGCATTTATTAAGTATAATTATCACAATCTTTTATTAGCATTTTCGGCTTTACTATCTTTTTATTTGATTATAGAAAAAAAGACAAAACAGCCAATAATTTTAGTTGTATTTATTTTGATTTATGGTTGGAGTATTTTTTCAGAAGCAGGAAGGGCTGGACATTTAATCTTTGGTTTGTTTTTCGTTTTATATTCCGCATATTATATTAAAGAAAGGGCGATTCTTATTTTAGGAATGTTAGCGGTTTTAATTACAATGTTGGTGGTGGCGTACAATTTTTCACACCCCTTTAAAGTAAGGATAGATGAGGGATTAGAAGTGGTACTAAACAAAGGGAAAAGACCAGGAAAGATAAAAGATATTAGGTATGTATTTGTGCAAGAAAGTATAAATTTTATAAAAGAAAAACCAATTTTAGGATATGGAACAGGTAGTTTTGGCACGGTATTTACTAGGGAAGTAAAGTCAGGACATAAGTTCTACACGCATACTACTCCACATAATAATTATTTATATGTGTGGTTTGAGTTAGGGCTTATAGGACTTTTATTTTTTCTCACTATTTTTTATTTTCAAATAAGAGAGTTGCTTACACTTAAAGATGGTGTTCACAGATTAGTTTTACCTTTAATGTTTATGGTGATTATGCTTGTTGATTCCTATTTTTTTATCTTTATTCTGATGAGTTTTTATATTTACTTCTATTCTATTTATAGTGGGTATCGTTTAGATAAACCCGCTTAATTCTTCTATTAAGAGTAGCTAAAATTTCATAAGGAATTGTGCTTAAATTCTTGGCAATAGTTGCAACTGAATTTTCTTTTCCAAACACAATCACTTCATCTCCTTCATTTGCATCAATGCCACTAATATCAACAATAAAACTATCCATACTTATCTTTCCAATAATTACAGCTTCAGAGTTATTGATGAAAACTTTTCCTTTTCCATCTCCTAATTTCCGGTTTATGCCGTCTGCATAGCCAAGAGGGATAATGGCAATTTTCATTTCTTTTCTTGCTATAAAGTTAGCATCATAACCAACACATTCTCCCTTTTTTAATATTCTAATTTGGGCAATATTGCTAATTAATTCTGCAATGGGTTTCAGGTTTTTATTTTCTCCAACACCGAATAGTCCAATGCCTAATCGAACCATATTATATTGATAATTAGTAAAGCGTAAGACCCCTGCAGTATTTAGAATGTGTTTTAGAGGAGAAATAGTAAATTTTTCAGAAAAAACCTTACACATTGCATCAAATTTGTGAAATTGCTTTTTTGTGAAATCATCTTTCGACTTATCGTTTGCAGCTGCTAAATGCGAACAAAGACTTTTTACTTTTAAATGCGGATAATCGATTAGTTTTTTACACAATAAATCGACTTCCTTTTCTTCAAACCCATAACGGTTCATGCCGCTATTAAACTTTATATGCACAGAAATAGGGATAGAATTCCCCCCAAAAACTTCTAGTAATCGAAAATTATAAATTACTGGCTCCAAATTATATTTGATGATTTTAGTATAACTTTTCGCACCAGGGTTTGCTACAATTATTGGAAGCGTAACCCCTTCTTTTCTAAGATTTATTCCTTCTTCAAAATCGGCTACCCAAAAAGCATTTACCCCTAATTCTTCTAGTTTTTTTGCTACCTCAATATCACCATGCCCGTAAGCATAGGCCTTTACTACTGCAATAATTTCAGTAGTTGGATTTAATTTATTTTTGAGAAAAAGAAAATTATGTTCTAATGCTTTTAAATCAACATACAATATGGTTTCATAAGAGGTTGGCATCAAATTTGATTATTAAAACATTTTCTACAAAGGGGTTTATATTCATTATGTTCGCCCAATTTTACCAATTCCACTTCTGCTGATTTTCTAAAAGAATGATTGGCAATTGCACCACAATCCACACAAATAGCATGTACTTTTGTAATATGTTCGGCAATAGCTAGCAAATTGGGCATAGGGCCAAAGGGCTTTCCTAAAAAATCCATATCAAGCCCTGCAATAATTACTCTTTTTCCTTGCTGAGCAAGTTGCTCACATACTTTTATAATTTCCTCATCAAAAAATTGTGCTTCATCAATAGCAATTACATCTGCTTTTTCCGATAAATTCAGAATTTCAATAGATGATTTCACGGCAGTGGAATCAATAAAATTATCATCATGAGAAACTACTTTTTCTTTATCATACCGAGTGTCTACTTTTGGCTTAAAAATTTTGATATTTAATTTTGCGTATTTTGCTCGCTTTAATCTTCTGAGTAATTCCTCTGTTTTTCCAGAAAACATAGATCCGCAAATTACTTCAATACTACCCATTTGCATAGGATGATTTATATGAGATTCTAAAAACATTTTGTTATAGGTATTTTTTAAATTGGCTTTGTTTATGTTTGCTAACAAAAATATAAAAAGCTTTTTGCATAACCTATGAAAATAAAATCTTTGTTTATCTTTTTTCTTTTTTTTACAAACGGAATTTTTGCTTTTAGCAAGCCAGTTCTTACTAATGATTCCATAAAAAATGGAAGAGTAATTTTAGTGAGTGGAAGTTTGGCGGCAGCTTTGGGCGGCTCTTATTTATACATTGAAAATTCTTGGTGGAGTGAGAAACAAACTGCTTTTCATTTTGATGATGGTGCTGATTTAACCTATGCCTTAAATGTAGATAAAGTAGGGCATTTTATGGGAGGAATGGAGGCTGCTGATATTTTTTCATCTTCAATGAGATGGGCAGGAATGAATGAAAAACAAGCCATTTGGTATGGAGGTTTTTTTGGTTCAGGATTACAATTGGCTATTGAAATGAAAGATGCTTACGCTCCTTATTGGGGTTTCAGTAAATGGGATTTAGCTTTAGGTTCTACTGGTGCTTTTTGGCCTGTTGCACAATATTATAATAAGGATTTAAAAGCCATTAATTTTAAGTTTTCGTATTATAAACGATCAAACATTTATTGGGAATTAGATAAGCAAAGAGGTAAGGAAACAAATAAATACGCTTGGCAAGACGATTATCCTAATCAAACTTATTGGATCACTTTTGATGTAAATCATTTTACAAAAAGTTGCTGTTGGCCAGATTGGTTAAATGTAGCTATTGGTTTTGGATTAGATGACACTCAATATTTAGACGAGAACAACACTAAAACGGGAGGGCAAAACGAATGGTATGTAGCTTTTGATTATGATATTCCTAAATTGCTTAAAAGATGGAATTCTCCTACCGGAAAAAAAGTAAAACATTGGTTGAATTATTTTCATTTGCCAGCACCCACAATAAGAATTGCTCCAAATGTAGAGTTGTATCCACTATTTCTCTAATTTTGTAAGATGTCAAAATTGTATATTATACCCACTCCAATTGGAAATTTAGAGGATATTACTTTAAGGGCCTTACGCCTTTTAAAAGAGGTGGATATGGTACTTGCTGAGGACACTCGAACTACAAAAAAACTATTTTCTCACTATGAAATTGACACACCACTTGCCTCATTTCATATGCATAATGAGCATAAAGTTTTATCCAAATATATTAACAAATTAAAAAATGGAGAGCTATTAGCTTTGGTTTCTGATGCAGGAACTCCTGCTATTTCTGATCCAGGTTTTTTGTTAGTTCGTGAGTGTGTGAAAAATGATATTGAAGTAGATTGTTTGCCAGGTGCAACTGCCTTTATTCCAGCATTAGTAAATTCAGCTTTACCTTCTGATAAATTTGTGTTTGAAGGATTTCTGCCTGTTAAAAAAGGCAGGCAAACTAGATTGAAATTGCTATCAGATGAAGAAAGAACAATGGTGTTTTATGAATCTCCACACAGAATTGTAAAAACACTTTCACAATTTTGCGAATATTTTGGAGGGGATAGAAATGTTTCAGTATCAAGAGAAATATCAAAGATGTTTGAAGAAACAAAAAGAGGAAGTATGAAAGAAGTGATGACGTATTTTGAACAGAAAAAACCAAAGGGAGAATTCGTAATAATTGTAGAGGGAAAATAATGGAGTTAAAGAAATTTATATCAAAAAAACCATTTGTAATTGCTGGGCCTTGCAGTGCAGAATCTGAGGAGCAGTTATTGCAAATAGCTAATGAAATAAAAGAAACTGCTGATGTTTTTAGGGCGGGAGTTTGGAAGCCCAGAACAAAACCAAATTCTTTTGAAGGAATAGGTAAAGATGCTTTGAAATGGCTACAAAATGTTCAGCAACAAACGACTATGAAAGTTGCAACAGAAGTAGCAACAGCCAAACATGTGGAGCAATGCCTGAAAGCCGGAATTGATATACTTTGGATTGGTGCTAGAACAACTGTAAATCCGTTTTATGTGCAGGAAATTGCGGAAGTTTTGAAAGGAGTAGAGATACCTATTTTTGTAAAAAATCCTATCCATCCAGAATTGGGGCTTTGGCTAGGGGCATTGGAGCGTTTAAATAAAGCTGGAATTACTCAGCTTGCCGCCATTCACAGGGGTTTTTATAGTTATGAAAAATCAGCTTTTAGGAACGATCCTAAGTGGGAAATGCCAATAAAACTAAGAGAGGAAATTAGGGAATTACCCATTATTTGTGATCCGAGCCACATTGCTGGAGACAGGAAAATGATAGCAGAAATTTCGCAAACAGCAATGGATTTAAACTTGAATGGATTGATGGTAGAAACCCATAATAACCCTGATTTGGCAATGAGTGATGCCGAGCAACAAATCACACCAAAAAAATTACATCAAATATTGAGCAATTTAGTGCTCAGAAAAACAAAAACAAATGATGATTTTTTAAATATCAAGTTAAAAGAGTTTAGAGAAAATATTGATGTTTTAGATAGAAAAATGGTAAGTATTTTATCCGACCGAAAAAAAATTGTTGAAGAGATAGCTTTCTTCAAACAAGAAAATAAAATCACAATTTTCCAATTGGAAAGGTGGTTCGAGATACTAAAAAATAGAAAAAAAGATGCAATTGATTTTCAAATGGAAGAGCAAATGATAGCGGAAATTTTTGAACTTATTCATAAATATTCTATACTTACACAAACTAAAATAATGCAAAAAAATAGTGAATAAAAATTGGAAAATTAAAGAAACGGACAGTAAAATTGTAAACAGTTTATCTGAAAGTTTGAGGGTTAGTAAATCCATTGCCCACCTTTTAGTATTAAGAGGTATAACTACTTTTGAGGATGCGAAAAAGTTTTTCCGACCATCATTTTCTCATTTTCATAATCCTTTTTTGATGAAGGATATGCAAAAGGCAATGGGTAGAATTGAGAGAGCAATTGCAAATAATGAAAAGATTTTAGTGTATGGCGATTATGATGTAGATGGCACTACTTCTGTCGCTATGATGGGCATTTTTCTTTCTTCTATTTCTAAAAATGTTGATTATTATATTCCTTGCAGATATAAGGAAGGATATGGGATTTCACTGCAAGGAATTGATTTTGCAAAAGGAAATAATTTTTCACTTATTATAGCGCTTGATTGCGGAATTAGAGCCGTAAAACAAATTGATTATGCCAATGAAAAAGGAGTGGATTTTATTATTTGTGATCATCATAATCCTGCTGAGAAAATCCCAAAAGCAGTAGCAGTTCTTAATCCAAAACAAGAAGATTGTAAATATCCTTTTAAAGAACTTTCTGGCTGTGGAGTTGGCTTTAAATTAATTCAAGCCTATTGCGAAAAAAACGATATTCCGTTTGAGAAAATTACGCCTCTTTTTGATTTGTTAGTGGTAAGTATTGCTGCCGATATTGTCCCAATGATTGATGAAAATAAAGCGTTTTCATTTTTTGGATTAAAGCAAATAAATACAAGCCCAAGAATTGGATTGCAAGCTTTAATGGATGCGTCTGGAAGAAAGGGAAAATACACAATTTCAGATATTGTTTTTGGTATTGCTCCCCGCATAAATGCTGCCGGCAGAATTGAGCACGGAAAAATAGCTGTGGATTTGTTGGTAGAAAAAAGTGAAGAAAAGGCCGGAAAATTAGCTCAGCAAATAGAACAGCTCAATCAAACAAGAAGGGGGCTTGACAAAGATATTACAAAACAGGCACTCGAAATGATTGATCCAAGCAAAAAATCGACTGTGGTGTATAGCGAAAATTGGCACAAAGGAGTAGTGGGGATTTCGGCTTCCCGACTTACAGAAACACACTATAAACCAACTATTGTTTTGGCAGAAAAAGATGGAGAATTAACTGGTTCAGCTCGTTCGGTAAAGGGGTTT
The DNA here is from genome assembly GCA_964452095.1 of uncultured Weeksellaceae bacterium. Classification (GTDB taxonomy): domain Bacteria; phylum Bacteroidota; class Bacteroidia; order Flavobacteriales; family BACL11; genus DUAL01. The sequence continues at coordinate 63,367 of CAYVKX010000001.1, read as the reverse complement.
GATGTGTATAATGCTATTTTGCAATGCGAATAGTATTTAGAGAAATTTGGGGGGCATAA
>CAYVKX010000001.1:17534-63298 GCA_964452095.1 uncultured Weeksellaceae bacterium | reverse complement strand
ATGCAGCAGGGCTTACGCTTAAAAAAGAAAATCTGCAAGATTTTATTACCGCTTTTGAAAAGGCAGTTACCGATACTATTACAAAGGAGCAACTAACACCAGAAGTATCTATTGATATGGAGCTCGATTTGCACGATATTGACGATAAACTTTTTAGAATTATTCAGCAGTTTGCACCTTTTGGACCACAAAATCGCACACCAATTTTTATTACAAAAGCAGTGAAAGATAATGGTTATGGCGGGATAGTAGGAGCAGATAAAACTCATTTACGCTTAAATATTACTAACGATAATTGTAGGAATTCTATCAGTAGTATTGGCTTTGGTTTGGCCCATCATTTTGATAAAGTAAAAGATGAGCAACCTTTTGATATTTGCTATTCTATTTATGAAAACCTATGGAATGGTAGAAAAAATTTACAACTTAAATTAAGGGATATAAAGGAAACTAACTAATAGTCCTTCCTAACTTTTCTACAATCAACTTTCTTACTTTAAGAAGTTTTGCATAAGATTTTGTGCTTCTTTCAATATCTTCTGGATTTTCTTTTATTTCCAGTTGAACCATGCTAAGTTTTTCGTCTAAGAGTTTCAGTTTTAAGGCATAAATTGAACTTTCAACAGCTTTTCTCATTTTGTTTTTTTCTGTGCCTGTTTGAATCTTATGCCTTTTCGTCCAGTTCTCACTCATTCCATGTTTTTCGCTTATCAAATCAATTGCTGTTTTACTTATTGTAGGGTTGAAATGAAGTGTGAAATAACTTAAATTTATTTGCCCTTCTTTTTTTAAAAGGATTGATATTTCTTCTAATAAAAGTTGGTATTCTTCTGATTTAAAATGGATATTGTCGCCTTCTAACTCATTAGTTATAAAATCAGCAATACTAATTTCTTCACTATTAAAAGTTAGTGCTTCATTGCCGTAATTCAGTAAAAGTCGGATTATTTCTTTTTCTTCTTTGGCTGTATTTGGTTTTTTGCTAGTAGTTTGTGTGTTAGGATCTTCTTCTTTTTTTGATGGATACGGGTTAATTTGTTTTTTTCTTTGCGCACTTACTTCTTTTGATAAATCTAATTCTTTCACCTTTAGCATTCTGCTACATACTTTTATGTATTCCGATCGACTAATATCATCAGGAATTTGAGCAATGGAAGAAGCAATATTTTTTATCATTTCCACCCTTTTGGCAGGATCGTTTTCAGTATCTTTACTCAACACATCTGTTTTGAAAGTGATAAAATCTTTTTGGTTTTCTTGCAAAAATTCCTTCAATTCTTGCTCACTACATTTTCTGGCATAAGAATCTGGATCTTCTCCCTCTGGGAAAAGTACAATTTTCACATTCATCCCTTCCGAAAGTATCATATCAATACTTCTAAATGACGCTTTTAATCCAGCAGCATCTCCATCAAAAAGAATAGTGATGTTTTTGGTAAATCGGTTAATTAATTTTATTTGCTCAGTGGTAAGGGAGGTTCCAGAAGAGGACACTACATTCTCTACTCCCGCTTGATGAAGGGAAATTACATCCGTATATCCTTCCACAATATAGCAGTTGTTTTGCTTGCTGATGTGCTGCTTAGCAAAATAAATCCCATACAAAATTTTACTTTTTAGGTAAATTAAACTCTCAGGAGAATTTACATATTTTGCCTTATTATCTTTTTGTAAAGTTCTGCCGCCAAAACCCAAAACTCTTCCAGAAAAACTATGAATAGGAAACATCATTCTTTCTCTAAATCTATCATTTGTTTTCCCATCTTTAATTATCGATAGACCAGAATCTTCCAAATATTTTTCTTGATAAGAAGATGAAATTGCTTTTTTGCTGAGCGCATCTTTTTGTTTGGGGCTATATCCTAATTGGAATTTTTTGATGGTTTCTTCTAAAAATCCTCTTTCCTTAAAATAGCTGAGTCCAATAGCTTTTCCTTCTTTTGTTTCCCACAATTGCTCTTGAAAAAATTTGTTGGCAAAGGAGCTAATTACATACAAACTATCTCTATCGTTTGCTCTAATGCTTTGCTCTGGAGTCAGCTCTTTTTCTACTACTTCAATATTGTATTTTTCCGCTAAATATTTTAGCGCTTCCGGATAAGAATAATGCTCATGCTCCATTACAAAACTCACTGCATTTCCACCCTTTCCACAACCAAAACATTTGTAAATCCCCTTTGTAGCCGATACTGAAAATGATGGCGTTTTTTCATCATGAAAAGGACAAAGTCCAATAAAATTAGCCCCCCTTTTTTTGAGTTGTACAAAGCCACTTACCACTTCCTCTACTCTGGCTGCCTCAAATATTTTATCTATGGTTTCCTTTGGAATCATTGCTTTCTTTCAATTACAAAATCAATCATTTTTTTTAGAGAAGTTTTAGTTTCACTTTCCTGAAAATCATCTAAAATTACTAATGCTTTTTGATGGTATTCTTTCATCTTTTTTTCTGCATATTCTAACCCCCCACTTTCTTTTACCAGAGCAATAAGTGCCGCCACTTTTTCAGTATCTTTATTATGATTTTTTACAGTATTAATAATCATTTTTTTCTGAGCAGTATCGCTACTATTTAAAGTGTAAATTAATGGTAAAGTCATTTTTTGTTCTCTGATATCAATGCCAGTTGGCTTGCCAATAATTGGGTTGTGCGTATAGTCAAACAAATCATCTTTTATTTGAAAAGCAATGCCGGCTGTTTGCCCAAAAAGATGCATTTTTTCTACCAGTTGTTTGTCATCAGAAGTGGAGCTTGCTCCACAAGCACAACAAGCGGCAATGAGGGTAGCAGTTTTCTGCCGAATAATTTCAAAATATACATCCTCTTTAATGTCTAATTTTCTTGCTTTTTCTATTTGTAAAAGCTCTCCCTCACTCATATCTTTTACCGCACTACTCATTATTTTCAAAAGTTCAAATTCATTTTTTTCTACCGCTAAAAGTAGCCCTCTACTAAGCAAAAAATCACCTACTAACACAGCAATCTTATTTTTCCAAATAGCATTGATGGAGAAAAATCCCCTCCTAAAATCGGACTCATCTACCACATCATCATGCACCAAGGTGGCAGTATGCAAAAGCTCAATTAAGGATGCAGCAATATAGCTACTTTCCGTAACTTTTCCGCAAAGTTTTGCCGAAAGGAAAACAAACATAGGGCGCATTTGCTTGCCTTTTCGCTTTATAATATAATGCATTATTTTATCGAGCAAAGGTACTTTGCTACTAAGAGATGCTTTGAACTTTTTTTCAAAAAGTTGCATCTCCTTTTTTATAGGGGATTTTATTTCGTTTATTATACTCAAATTTTACAAAAAGAAAGAGAGCGAATATACAAAGAAGTTTGTGCTAATCTTTACAAAAAAAGAGCTTGTTAAAAAGTTATTTTAACTTACCCACTAATTGCCCACAAGCAGCTGCAATATCTTTCCCTTTACTCCTTCTTAAATTTACAATTAGTTTTTTTTCTTCCAAGTACTTAATAAAGTTTTCAGTAACTTTATTTGAAGATTTTTCATAAGGTAAATCATCAACAGCATTGTACTCAATCAAGTTAATTTAACATGGACTAACTTTTGCAATTTGCACTAATTGTTGAGCATCTTCTAAGCAGTCATTCAAATTTTTAAAAAGAATGTATTCATAAGTAACTCTACTCCTTGTTTTATCATAAAAATATTGTATTGCCTCTCTTAACTCCTCCAATTTCACTTTTTGATTTAGGGGCATCAAAATATCTCTTTTACTATTACTAGCTGTGTGTAATGAAACTGCCAAATTAAATTTCACATCATCATCTCCTAATTTTTTTATCATTTTGGATATCCCAGCAGTGGATACGGTTAATCTTTTTGGCGACATTCCTAAACCTTGCTCTTGTGTGATGAAATCTATGCTTTTTAAAAGGGCATTATAATTTAAAAGTGGCTCTCCCATTCCCATAAATACTATGTTGGAAAGAGGTTTTCCAAAGTTAGAAAGTGCTTCTTCATTTAAGATAAAAACTTGGTCGTATATTTCATCTGCCGTTAAATTTCTACCCAATTTCATGGTGCCTGTTGCACAGAATTCACAAGCTAAACTACAGCCAACTTGTGATGATACACAAGCAGTTAATCTGTTTTTTGAAGGGATTATTACTCCTTCAACTAAAAGTTTATCATGCAGTTGAAGACTGTACTTAATTGTACCATCAATACTTCTTTCTGCTTTATGGATTTTAACAGCATTTATTGTAAAATTATCAGAAAATAGTTCACGCATATCTTTGGATAAAGAAGTCATTTCTTCAAATGAAACAGCTCTTTTTTTCCATAACCATTCACAAACTTGTTTTGCTCTAAATTTAGGTAATTTATTGGTTAAACAAAATTCTTGTATCTGTTCTAAACTTAATTCTCGGATATCTTTTTTTTCACTCATAATATATTGCAAAGATATATTACTTTTGTGCTATGCGATTTTTAACAGCCGATTATTTATATCCACTACATATTTCTCCAATTAAAGGAGGAGTCTTACAACTTTCTGATGAAGGAGAAGTGATTGCAATATTTGAAAATAGAACGAACATTTCTAGTGAAAAACTAGAAATTTTTGAAGGAATCTTATGCCCAGGATTTGTGAATGCACATTGTCATTTGGAGCTTTCCCATTTATTGGGTGTTGCAGAAAAAGGAAAAGGTTTCTTGGATTTTGTAGGGGCGGTTCAGCAGAGAAATGAATATTCAAATGAAAAAATTTTGGAAGCAATTGAAAATGCAGAAAAGCAAATGATAAAAAATGGAATAGTTGCAGTTGGGGATATTTGCAATACAACTGATACGCTATTTCAAAAGCAAAAAGATAATTTAAAATATTATAATTTTATTGAAGTTTTTGGAGTTAAGAATGACTTAGTAAATCAAATTATTTCTGAGGCTAAAGAGTTGAGAAATCAGTTTATAGAAGCTGGACAAAAAGCAACAATTTCTCCTCATGCGCCATATTCTGTTCTTCCTAACTTGATGGAAGAAATAAAAAATTCATTTTCTGATGAAGATGAATTGATGACTATACACATGCAAGAAACAAAACATGAAAATGAATTGTTTGAACAGAAAAGAGGCTCTTTCTATAATTGGTTGCAAGGAATAAATGCAAGCCCAGAATTGTATAATAATAGAACTAAATCTAATTCAGTTTTAGAGGAATTAGGAAATAAAAAAATGCTAATGGTTCATAATACTTTTGCTAAAAAAGAAGATATTTCTGATAACTATTACTGCACTTGCCCAAAAGCCAATTTATATATTGAAAATGCCTTGCCAGACTATTCTATTTTTGATGCAAATAAATTGTGTGTAGGAACGGATAGTTTAGCTTCCAATAATTCTCTTTCTATTTTGGAGGAGCTTAAAACTATTAAAGATAACTCAGATTTTGACATGAATACACTACTCAAAATTGCTTCAAAAAATGGAGCGGAAGCATTAGGTTTTTCAGACTTAGGAACTTTCGATAAAGGAAAAATTCCTGGGGTTAATTTGATAAAGGGATTAAGTGAAATGAAGGTTTTGAAATAATTTCCTAAAACTTCCCAGCTCCCGCACGATTGTTTCGTGTGGTTGTTTTAAAAGATAGTTCAAAAACGAGTTGGCTCTGCCGAACAAAAAGCGTTTCCTCACACAAGGTTCGGAATGACAACTATTTTATATTCCAATTTTCCATACTCCTTTTTCTAAAAAGGCCTCAATAGTTTGCCTTTTTGCTTTGTTAATTAAGTTAGTGTGTGAAGTATTATTTTGCTTTGAATATTCATTCAGAGTAATAATCTTTTTGCCTTCTAAATACGCAAGCCGTTTGTGATAGGAATTAGCAAGTGCTTTACCTACCATTTCTTCCATAACAGCAGTCTTCCCATTAGCATTAAACTCATTAAATGCAGCATAATAAAAGGCTCTATCTATAAATTTTATATTTATAGGAACATACGACTCTCTAATCAAAAAGTAATTATTTAATATTCTACCAATCCTTCCATTACCATCAACAAAAGGATGGATTTGCTCAAAAGTTAAATGCAATTTTGCGATCCTTTTTACAATATGTTCATCATTATTTACTTGATAATCAATAAGCATTTTAGTTAAGGCATATTCAATTTGCTTAGGGTCAAGCGCAATATGATTGCCAACCCTTACCCATTCATCAACATTTCTAAATCTACCAGCAATTTCATCTCTAATATTGGAAAGTAACATTTTATGCAAACGCAATATCATATCAAAATCTAACTCCCTTTCCTTTGCTGCTGAATTGATATAAGTAACAATTCTTGCTAAATTTTTTGTTTCAAAAAATTCTCTTTCTGATATAAATCTGTCCAAGTCAATTTGCATTAAAATCTTGTCGGTTTCCTCTAAACTAAGCGTACTGTTTTCAATAGCATTGGAATTATACACTTGCTCAGAAACTTCCGCATCACTTATTAATTTCAATAAAGACGCTTTATTTTGAGATGCTTTTAAGTAGCGTTCCCTTAATAATTTAATCGATTGATAGATTTGACATGTCTTTGCCATAATGCAAAGATAAGAATATTTTCACGATTATTAGCTTAAAATCGTGAAAATGACTTGTTTTTTTAGATTGTTTTCACGATTATACCCTCAAAAGAAGGATTGTAAAAGGATTTAATGTGGCTAGTGAAGGTGGAGTTCTAAATCTCTAACAAACAAAAACCCATTACTTCATTGTAAAAGCGTTCGGGCTGCTGGGCGTGTAGCCAATGCCCTGCTTCCTTAAAAGTAGCAATACTATAATCAGCAAAATGTTTTTCTATAATGAGCTTGTCTTCCGAATTTATATAATCAGAATTTCCACCCCTTAAAAAATGAGTAGGGATATTGCAAACGCCTTTAATAAAATCGGCTTGCTGTATGTTGCTTACTTTCTCTAATAACACTTCTATATTAAAGCGCCAAGCAAACTCCTTATTTTCATTTCTATATAAGTTTTTAAGCAAAAACAAACGCATGCCTCTATCGGTTATTTGTTCAGCTAACACCACATCTATTTCTTCTCTTTTTGCAAAATCTTCAAGTGGAAGCCTGTACAATATTTTCAAAATATTTTGATGAAAATCAGTATTGTATCTTCTTGGAGCAATATCTGCAACCAATAGTTTTTCTACTTTTTCTGGATAAGTAAAAGCAAATTTCATACCTACTTTTCCACCCAAAGAATGCCCTAAAATGATGGCTTTTTTTATGCTATTATCCTGCATATATTCCAGCAGATCCTCACACATCACATCATAATTAAATTCATTTGAATGTGGTGACCTGCCATGATTTCTCAAATCCAAAAGATGCACTTTACAATATTTTGCAAATTGTTTTCCTAAACTATTCCAATTATCGCTCATGCCAAAAAGCCCATGAATGATGATTAAATCCTGCCCATTTTCTCCATATTTTTTTGAAAACAACTTCATTTACAAAAGGCGTTTGTACATTTGAATTGCATTTTCTAGTCCTAAATACAGTGCGTCACTTATAAGAGCATGGCCAATAGAAACTTCTTTTAAGTTTGGAATCTCTTTTGCAAAATATTGCAAATTTTCTAAACTCAAATCATGCCCTGCATTTATTCCTAAATCCATTTCAGTCGTCTTTTGAGCAGCCGCAACATAAGGAGCAATGGCTTTTTCTTTATTTTCTGAAAATCCTTTGGCATAATCTTCTGTGTAGAGTTCTATTCTGTCGGTTCCACATAATTTTGCCCCTTCAATTATTTCCAATTTAGGATCAACAAAAATGGAAGTTCGGATACCGTGCTGCTTAAACTCAGCAATAATTTCTTTTAGATAATCTTGGAATTTTATTGTATTCCAACCAGCATTAGAGGTAATTACATCAGGTCCATCAGGGACTAAAGTTACTTGTTCAGGTTTTATGTCAATCACCATTTGTATAAAATCAGGGCTAGGGTATCCTTCAATATTATATTCAGTTTTGATGATGGGTTTAATGTCCGAAACATCTTTTTTGGTAATATGTCTTTCATCTTGCCTTGGGTGAATGGTAATGCCATCTGCTCCAAACCTCTGGCAATCAATTGCCGCCTGAACTACTGATGGTGTATTGCCTCCCCTAGCATTTCTGATAGTTGCAATCTTGTTTATATTTACGCTTAATTTTGTCATTTTAAATAAAAATCAAAGATAGTTTTTTCTGCATTATCTAAAAACTACAAACTAAAAACTACAAACTAAAAACTTATTCCTATTTTCGCAAAATGCAAGCAAGCGATTTAATATCCTCTTCAATACTTTCTCTTCATCCGGATGATGATGGTGAAAAAGCACTTTCTATGATGGATGATTTGAGAGTGAGTCATCTTCCAGTAGTTAGAAACAAATTTTATTTGGGGCTTATTTCTGAAAATGAAATTCTGGAATGGAATTCCACAGATGAGATTATTGAGCAACATCTTAGTAATTTGGCAGCTCCTTTTGCTTTAGGAAATCAACATCTTTTCGATATTATAGAAATTTTGGAGGTAAATAGTTTAACGATTGTACCTATTTTATCAGAAACAAAACAATATTTAGGAGCGATTACCAATCGGAAACTTTTATATACCATTGCCAAAAGTTCGGCTGTACAAAATATCGGTAGTATTTTTGTTTTAGAAATGAATCAAAACGATTATTCTATGAGTGAGATTGCACAAATTATAGAATCCAACAATGCAAGAATACTGAGTTCAAATATTACTTCTGTGCCAAATTCTACCAAAATGGAGCTCACTATAAAGGTAAATAAAACCGATATTGATGCAATTATTTCAGATTTTAAACGGTACGAATACAAGATTATGGCATCTTATAATGAGGACAGCTCGCAAGATGATTTTATGCAGAGATATGAATCATTAATGCGCTATTTGAATCCTTAAAAAATGAGGAAAATATTTATTTGCTTTTTTAGTTTTTTCTTTTGTTTTCTTGCGTTTTCACAAGAAAAATTGGAGATAAAAAGCATTACTATTCTTGGTAATAAAATTACAAAAGCGGACATTATTCTAAGAGAACTCACCTTTAAAAAAGGCGAGCAAATGAGCAAGGAAGATTTAGAAATAAAAATAAAAAGTAGTAAGGAAAACCTAACTAATTTATCGCTTTATAATTTTGTGGATATCACCATTTCCAATCATCAGAGAAAAGTAGATGTTATTATTGATGTAGTGGAAAGATGGTATGTGTGGCCTTACCCTATTTTTGAGCTTTCCGAAAGGAATTTTAATGTGTGGTGGAATGAGTTTAAAGCGAGTAATTATTCTGACTTTTCCAGAATGAATTATGGAGTATTTTTGGAGTGGGAAAACTTTAGAGGAAGAAATGAATTATTAAAATTAAAGTACAGAAGGGGCTTTAAAGAGCAGTATCTTTTTAATTATAATATTCCTTATTTTAACAAAAATAAAACCATTGGCATAAGTGCTTTTGCTCAGCTTTTTAGAAGAAAAAAATCTTTTTATAAAACAATTGATAATAAGCTACTTTATTATGAAAATAAGAATAATTATACCACCAAAGATTTTGAAATTGAGTTAGATATTTTATTTCGAAAAAACATACGGAATAAACATAAATTAGAGCTTTATTATTATAAAACAATAATTGATGATAGCATCAAGGTTTTAAATCCTAATTATCTAAAAAACAATGATACAAAAGGAAGTTTTTTCAAACTAACTTATCAGTTTGCTAATGAGCAAAGAGATTATGTAGAATATCCCTTGCATGGACATTATTTGCATTTTGAACTAACAAAGAATTTTGCCGGCTCAAGTCTTGTAAATCATTTTGAGGCATTTGCAAAAGCTGAAAAATATTTAGAATTAAGGAAGCGACTTTTTTTTGGTTCGAGTTTTGCGGCTAAAATTTCTTCTGATGATTATCAGCCATATTTTGCACAAAAAGCATTAGGATTTGAGGATTATGTCCGCACTTACGAATATTATGTAATTGATGGACAGCAATATTGGCTCAGCAAAACAGCACTAAAATACGCCCTTTTTGAAAAAACCAATTTTGATATTCCTTATATTAAAATGTCGCAATTCAAAAAATCACATTTTTCGGTTTATTTAGGAGTTTTTACGGATTTTGGCTATGTAATCGATACGCAAAATAAAGAAGAAAGCCCACTTGCAAATAAGCTATTATTTGGTAGAGGAATCAGTTTGGATTATGTAACTTATTACGATAAATTATTAAGAATTGAGTACGGAATTAACAAATTAGGAGAAAAAGGTATATTTTTGCACTTCTCAAACCCTTTTTAATTATGCGAATAGCATTGTTTGGCTCTCCTTGTTCAGATCAATTCACCAAATACATACAGCATTTGGTAAACCGCTTAGAAGCAGAGAATGTTTCTATTTTGGTGTATGAAGATTATTTATCATTCCTTGAAAAGAAAGTGAAGTTTATTCAACCTCCAGAAGTTTTTGATTCTCACGAAACATTGAAAGGGAATGCTGATTTCCTCTTTAGTATTGGGGGTGATGGAACTTTGCTTGGCTCGGTTACATTGGTGAGAAATAGCGGCATTCCGATAATGGGAATAAACACCGGTCGGCTTGGATTTATTTCTAGTATTTCTACTGATCAAATTGAATCTGCAATTACTGATGTGTTAAAGAAAAACTATCAAATTAAAAGCAGAACTTTGCTTTGTTTGGAAACAGAAAATAACCTTTTTGGAAAAGTAAATTATGCCCTAAATGAAGTAGCTGTGGTAAAAAAAGACACTTCATCTATGATAAGAATTGATTCTTTTTTGAATGATGAATTTTTGAATTCCTATTGGGCAGATGGTTTGGTAATTGCTACTCCAACCGGCTCCACAGGATATTCTCTTTCTTGTGGCGGACCAATTATTTTACCGGGTTCTGAGAATTTTGTAATTACCCCAATTGCTCCACATAATTTGAATGTTCGCCCTATTGTAATTACTGACCAAAGCAAAATAAAATTAACAGTGGTAGATAGAGACCAATTAGCATTAGTATCGCTCGATTCTCGTTTCAGGGCTTTTGATTCTTCCATTTCTCTGTTTATCAAACAAGCAGATTTTAAAATAAATCTGGTAGAACCGCAATCTCATTCTTTTATTTCTACCATCAGGAGCAAACTGATGTGGGGCATTGATAAAAGAAATTAGTACAATAAAGCCCAAAAAATTGAAATAACTCTATATTTGCCTGATGAGAATTTTTTAAAACTAATGATTAAAACACTTCAACACAACACGCTTAAAAATAGTATAATTATTACTGTTTTTTTTCTATGCTTTTTATTTTCTACTTCTAGTACAAAAGCACAAGTAGTATCTTCTACCGAAATTGGAATTATGGCTGGTGGCTCCTATTATTTGGGAGATATTAATAGCAAACATTTCGATTATATGATGCCAAGTGGCGGTATTGTAGTGCGAAAAAATGTTGATAGAAGAATAACCGTAAAAGGAGAATTACTTTTAGGATTAATTAGAGGGAATGATAATAGAAACACAAACGACACTTCTCTTTTTAATAGAAATTTACATTTTCGCTCGCCAATTTACGAGCTTTCTGGGCAAGTAGAATTTAACTTTTTACCATACGAAACTGGAAACTCCCTCTATCCTTGGACTCCTTTTGTCTTTGCGGGAGTTTCAATATTTAGGTTTAATCCGCAAGCGGAAGCCAACAATGGTGATTGGGTGGATTTACAGCCTTTAGGAACTGAAGGGCAAGGAACAACCGCATTTCCTGATAGAAAAAAATATGCACTTACTCAGTTTTCTATACCTATGGGAGGAGGAGTGAAAATTGCCGTAAATAAAACTTTCAATATTATAATTGAATACGGAATACGAAAAACTTTTACCGATTATTTGGATGATGTAAGCACTACATATCCTGGCGGAAATTTAATTGATATGAGTACTCTTGCAATAGAAATGTCTGATAAAAATATTGATGTTTTAAATTCTGATGGAGACCCTTACAAACAATGGAATTCTCAATGGCAATCAAGAGGGAAAGATACACAAAGAGGAAACTCCAAAAATAACGATTGGTACACTTTTACTGGTATCACGCTTTCCTTCAAACTCTTGTCGGAAACTTCAAAGTGCAACTATTAATCCTTTTTTCTTTATAAAATATAATGGTGTTGACCCAGCAAATAGATAAAGAAAATTTACCCCAGCATATTGCTATTACAATGGACGGCAATGGCAGATGGGCAGAACGCAAAGGGAAATTCCGGGTTTTTGGGCATAAAAATGGTGTGAAAGCTGTGCGAGAAACTGTAGAAACAGCAGCAGAAATTGGAATAAAATACCTTACGCTTTATGCTTTTTCTACTGAAAACTGGAATAGAAGCGAAAAGGAAGTAAATGCACTAATGACTTTGCTTATCTCCACCATCAATAAAGAAACCAAAACTTTGATGGAAAATGATATTCGCCTCCAAGCCATTGGAAATCTGGAGCAACTGCCAAAAAAATGCAAAAAAGAATTAGATGAAGCCATTAAAAAAACAAGTGGGAATAAGCGAATGACACTTATTTTAGCACTAAGCTATAGTGGAAGATGGGAGATAGTAAATGCTATGAAAAATATTGTGGCGGATGCAAGAAATAATATATTGAAAACAGAAATAAATGAAGATACTTTTCAGCAATATCTAACTACAAATAGCGTTCCTGACCCTGAACTTTTGATAAGAACAAGTGGTGAGCACAGAATTAGTAATTTTTTACTTTGGCAAATTGCTTATTCAGAATTGTATTTTACCGATACTTTATGGCCTGATTTTAGAAAAAGTGATTTGATAGATGCAATTATTGATTATCAAAAAAGAGAGAGAAGATTTGGAAAAAGTGGAGAGCAAATAAAAAACTAAACATTGAAGAAACAAATAATAATTCTTTTTGCCTTTGTATTGGCAATTACATCTTTAAAAGCACAGGTTTCCTTGCATAAGGATTTGTCTGCAATTGATTATGCCAACCCTACCGAATATATTATTGGTGGAATTACCGTTTCTGGAACAAAATTTCTGGATCATAAAACGCTTATTAGTATTTCTGGCTTGGAAGTTGGAGGTAAAATAATAGTACCGGGAGAGCAGATAAGTACTGCTATTAAAAAACTTTGGAAGCAAGGACTTTTTGCCGATATCAAAATTTCAGCAACTAAAATACAAGGAAATAGTATCTTCTTAGATTTTCATCTGCAAGAACATAAAAGATTATCAAAATTTAAGTTTGTCGGGAAAACCAAAAAATCGGATATTACTACTATAAAAGAAAGATTGAAATTGATGAAGGGGAAAATTCTTACCCAAAATTTAATCAATAATAGTGAGCAAAAAATAAAGGATTATTTTATTGAAAAAGGATTTTTAAATGTTGAGGTAAGCAGTACACAAACAAGTGATTCTACCCTAGTAAATTCAGCAGTTTTAATTTTCAACATCAATAAGAAAAAGAAAGTAAAAATAGGGGAGATAAAATTTATAGGGCTAAAAGAAAGAGATACTAAAACAAAAACTATTTTCGGAAAAGAACAACCGTATATTATATCCGAAAGCAAGCTAAAAAGAACTATGAAAGATACCAAAGAAAAGAAATGGTATCGAATTTTTAAGGCGTCAAAATTTTTGGATGATGCATATGAAGCCGACAAAAATAGCATCATTACAAAATACAATGAAAAAGGATTTCGAGATGCGAGAATTATTAGCGATACCACTTACTTAAATTCCGATAACACTCTTACAATCGAACTTACAATTAATGAAGGAAATCCTTATTATTTTAAAAATGTAAGTTGGGTGGGAAATCAGAAATTTAGCAATGAAGATTTGGATAAATTACTCGGCATAGATAAGGGTGATATTTTTGACCAAAGCGTTTTGAATTCTAGACTTTACGGCAATCCGAATGGAACGGATATTAGCTCTTTATATTTAGATGATGGCTATTTATTCTTTAATATTACTCCTGTGGAAGTTGCTACCAATAACGATTCTATTGATTTAGAAATAAGAATTTATGAAGGCAAGCAAGCCCGATTAAATAGAATTACCGTTTCTGGAAATAGTAAAACAAACGATCATGTGGTGATGCGAGAGATTAGAACAAAACCTGGAGATTTATTTAACAGATCCAATATTATTCGTTCTCAAAGGGAGTTAGCTCAACTAGGATACTTTAATGAAGAAAAACTAAATGTTGATATTGATCCTGACCCAATAAAACACACGGTTGATGTGAATTATTTGGTAGAAGAACAATCTTCTGATCAGATTAATTTACAAGGAGGATGGGGAGCCGGAAGAGTGGTTGGTTCTTTGGGCTTGGTGTTTAATAATTTCTCGGCACGAAATATGTTTAAAAAAGATGCTTGGACTCCACTTCCTGCTGGTGATGGGCAAAAACTTTCCTTAACGGCATCTTCCAATGGAATTTATTATCAGAATTACAACATCTCTTTTACCGAACCTTGGCTAGGAGGAAAACGCCCAACTTCACTTACGGTTTCTTTGTACAAATCAGTTTCATCCAATGGGCAAACAGGAGATGACAGGGAGGCAATTGAAATTACAGGAGCTACAATTGGACTTGGGAAAAGACTGAAATATCCTGATGATTATTTTACTCTTTTTCAGAATATTAATTTTCAGCAATACGAATTACAAAATTCTCAATCTTTCTTTTCTTTTAAAAATGGCTTTTCCAATAATATGAGTTATGGAATTACGCTTGGTAGAAATTCGGTGGATCAACCAACTTTCCCTAGAAAAGGATCTAATTTTTCGCTTAGCTTGAAAGTAACTCCTCCTTATTCATTATTTGATGGAGTGGATGATTATTCCACTATTTCTGATCAAAAAAAATATGGCTGGATAGAATATTATAAATGGAAATGGAAATCATCTTGGTTTACTGCTTTTACCGATAAATTGGTACTTGGAACAAGAATTGAAATGGGACTTTTGGGAGCATATAATAGCAGCTTGGGAATTGCTCCTTTCGAAAGATATTATGTAGGTGGAGATGGTTTAAGCGGCTATGGTTATGTAATGGACGGAAGAGAATTAGTGGCACTTAGAGGGTATAGTAGCAATTCTTTATCCCCTCAAACGGGAGGAACCATTTATAATAAATATACGGCTGAATTAAGGTACGCAATAAGTTTAAATCCTGCCTCCACTGTGTATGCCTTAGGGTTTTTGGAAGCGGGAGATGCTTGGGACAATTTTGATTCTTTTAATCCGTTTGGAGTGAAGCGTTCTGCAGGATTTGGAGTAAGAATTATGCTTCCAATGTTTGGGATGATGGGTTTAGATTATGGCTGGGGACTAGATGAAATTCCTGGAAATCCGGATGCTAATGGAGGTCAGTTCCATTTTTCAATTGGTCAACAATTTTAATTATATTTGTAAACTTTTAAAAAGATAAATTATGAAATATAAAATATTCACGAATTCAGTTAAAAATCAATTTAAGATGAGTAAAAAAATACTTTTAGTTTTAGCCGTTAGCTTTTTAGCAATTAACATTTCACAAGCACAAAAATTCGCTTATGTAGATACCGATTATATTCTGAATAATATTCCGGAATTTAATCAAGCGCAAGATAAATTAGATGAAATTTCTAAGCAGTGGCAAGAAGAAATTGAAGCCATTTATGCGGAAGTAGATAAGATGTATCGCGATTATCAAAAGCAAGAAGTTTTGCTAACAGATGAGATGAAAGCAAAAAGAGAAGGTGCAATAATTGCAAAAGAAAAATCGGCAAAAGATTTACAAAAAAAATATTTTGGACCAGAAGGCGATTTGTATGGAAAACGACAAGAACTTATCAAGCCAATTCAAGATAAAGTATATGATGCTATTCAACAGTTAGCAGCCAACAAGAAATATGCTGTAATTTTTGATAGCTCAAGCGATTTGATAATGCTTTATTCTAATCCTAATTTGGATAAAAGCGATAAAATCTTGGAAAATATGGGTTACATAAAATAATTAATAACACAAAAACAATTACAAAAATGAAAAAATTACTAATTTTAAGCTTTCTAGCACTTTTAAGTGTTAGTACTTTTGCGCAAAGCAAGTTTGGTTATATCGATTCTAGCGAATTGCTATCCTTAATGCCTGAAAAGAAAACTGCTGAAGGAGAATTACAAACTTTCGCTAAAAGCTTAGAGTCGCAATTAGGGGCAATGCAATCAGAATACCAAGCAAGCGTACAAGAATATCAAGCAAATGAAGCTACTTATACCGATTTGGTAAAGCAAGATAAAATTGCAGAAATTACTGGCTTGGAACAAAGAATTCAATCTTTCCAACAAAATGCCCAAAATGCTTTGCAGCAAAAAGAACAAGAACTTTTAGAGCCAATTTTAACAAAGGCAAGAACAGCTATTGAAGATGTTGCTAAAGAAGGGAAATTCACTTATATTTTTGATTCAAGTATGGGAAGTATCCTTTATGCTAAAGAAAGTGAAAATGTAATAGGGCTTGTAAAAAAGAAGTTAGGACTCTAATCAAAAAAACATCAATAAAAAAAGCACCACTTAGGGTGCTTTTTTTATACTTTTATATCATGAAAAACTCCCCTATTGGAATTTTTGACTCAGGAATTGGTGGACTTACAGTTGCTAATGCAATAACAAAAGCTCTTCCTAATGAAGATATCATCTACTTTGGAGACACTGAGCATTTGCCTTATGGAGAAAAATCAAAAGAAGCAATACAGAGTTTTAGTAGAAAAATTATTACATTCTTAATTGAAAAACAATGTAAAACAATTGTTATTGCATGTAATTCAGCATCCTCAGTAGCTGATGAAAGTGTTTATGACACTGCAATAAATACTCCAGTTTTTAATGTAATTATTCCTGTTGCCAAAGAAGTAGTGAAAATTTGTTCTGATTATAAGATAGGAGTAATCGGTACAAAAGCAACCATTAGTTCTGGCATTTATGAAGCAAAAATAAAAGCAGAATGCAAAAGTGCAAAAGTGGTTTCCTTAGCAACTCCACTTCTAGCCCCTATGATAGAAGAAGGATTTGTCAATGAGGAAATTAGCCACACAGTAATTGCCAATTATTTAGCAAATCCTGTTTTACAGAATATTAATCATTTGATTTTGGCTTGCACACATTACCCTTTAATTCATACTGAAATTAAAGATTATTATAAAGGGAAAGTAAATGTAATTGACTCAGCAACTATAGTTGCAAATCATATTTCAATCGAGCTTAAAAACAAGAATCTACTAAATGATACAGCTAAAACTGAACATCATTTTTATGTTTCTAATTACACAGAATCATTTGAAAAAAGCGCTCAATTTTTCTTTCAAGAAAATATCAAATTAGAAGAAGTAAATCTGTTTATTTAATCTTTAAACCAAGAAGAATAAAGCACATAATTATCTGAAATTCCCTCAATCAATATTGCTGTTTGTTCTTCATCTAAATCTTTTACTTTTTTGGCAGGAACTCCCGCATAAATCGCTCCAGATTCTATATGTGTTCCTTCTAGAACAACAGCTCCAGCAGCAACTATTGAGTTGCTTTCAACTACCACTCCATCCATTACAATTGCACCCATTCCAATAAGTACATTGTCTTTAATTGTGCAGCCGTGAACCAATGCATTATGTCCAACTGAAACATTATTCCCAAGAACAGTAGCCGCTTTTTTATAAGTACAATGCACAACTGCACCATCTTGAATATTTACTTTGTTCCCCATCTTTATGGAATTTACATCACCTCTTACCACTGCCGAAAACCACACGCTACAATCCTCTCCCAATTCAACTTCCCCAACAACTGTTGCGTTTTCTGCTAGATATACATTCGCTCCAAAAATTGGTGATTTACCTTTTACACTTTTAATTAATGCCATACTATTTTTGTTTGTATTTTTGCACAAAAGTAAACATTATGAATTATAGTATCTATGCTGAAAGCACTCCAAACCCGGAAGTAATGAAATTTGTTGCAAATAGAATGTTGGCAGATAAAAGTATAGAGGCAGCTACACCCCAAGAAGCACAAGGGATTTCTATTGCTGAGGAGTTGTTAAAATTTCCTTTTGTAAAAAGCATTTATTTAAGTTATAACTTTATTTCTATTTCAAAAACTGATGCAATTCAATGGGAAGATATTGCAATGCAACTCAGAATATTTATTGCTGATCATCTTAATAGTAATGAAGTAAAGAATTATACTGAACATATAAAATCAGAAAACTCAACTGAAAGTATTAACCCTGAAAGTAAGGAATTAACTATACGAGAATTCAATGAGAGCGAGAAAGAAGTGGAAGCAATATTAAATCAATACATTAAGCCAGCAGTTGAAGGAGATGGTGGAGCAATCACACTTAATTATTATAAAGATAATATTGTTTGTGTGGATTTGAAAGGCGCTTGCAGTGGTTGTCCATCAGCAACTAGTACGCTTAAAGGTGGAATTGAATCTTTATTAAAACAAAAACTAAATCCTGATATTCAGGTGATAGCAAATGAAAAATAAACTTTTTCTTTTACTTTTTTGTTCTTTTTCGCTTTCTATTTTTAGTCAAAATAGAGTGTATGTAAAAGATGATAAACTCTCCCCAAGAGAGCATAATGTAGATATGCAAAAAATGCTTTTGGAACTAAGTTTTGAGCCAAATATTGGGAAAGTAATTGCTAATGTAAAACTCACTTTTACTCCACTTCAAGCCAAAATTGACACACTTTTCTTGGATGCTCCTGGCATCAATATCCATAGTGTTTTAATGGATGAAAAAGAAATTATTTTTTCTAAAAATGAGAAAGGAATTACCCTAAAATTTATGGATGCTTTAAGTTGGGAAAATGAATATACAATTACAATAGATTATCATTGTTTCCCTAGAAAAGGACTTTATTTTATTGGTTGGAATGATGATAGAAATTTGAGCAGAAAACAAATTTGGACACAAGGACAAGGTATTGATAATCGGCATTGGATTCCGCATTATGATGATATGAATGACAAACTCCTTACCGAACTCATAGTGCATTTTGATAAAGAATATAAAGTATTATCAAACGGAAATTTGATTAATAAAACAGAAGAAGGAGATTTGATAAAATGGCACTACAAAATGACAAAACCTCAGCCATCTTACCTTTTAATGCTGGGAATTGGAGAGTACAATATTTTGAAAAAAGAAGCTGAAAACGGCACGCCACTTAATTTGTATTATTATCCCGATTGGGAAAGTAGAGTTGCTTCCGCTTATCATTTGAGCAAAGAGATGTTTGACTATTTGGAAAAGGAAATTGATGTGCCTTATCCTTGGGGAAGTTATGCTCAAATTCCCGTTCAAGATTTTATGTATGGCGCTATGGAAAACACCACCGCCACTCTTTTTGGCGATTTTTATTTTGTGGATTCTATCAGTTTTAACGATATAAATTATGTGTATGTAAATGCTCACGAATTGGCTCATCAGTGGTTTGGCGATTGTGTAACTGCTCGCACTTCCTCTCATCATTGGCTGCAAGAAAGTTTTGCTACTTATTATGGTTATATGGTAGAAAAAGAGTTTTTTGGTAAAGATTATTTTGATAACACCAGAAGAAAAGCAAAAGAAAAATCCCTGAAAGAAGCACTTAAAAATAACGATCCTATTGGTTGTTCTTTTTCTGGTTCTGTACGAAAATACCCAAAAGGAGCTATGGTTTTAGATATGCTAAAATATGTGGTTGGTGAAGAAGAATACCGAAAATCCATTAAGCATTATTTAGAAAAACACGCATACCAAAATGTAGATTCTGAGGATTTATTAATTGCTTTTCACGAAACTCTTGGCTTATCGTTAGATTGGTTTTGGGAGGAGTGGATTTACAGAGGTGGTGAGCCAAACTACAATGTCAGCTACAAAAAATCTCTGCAAGAAATAACTTTTACCATTGAGCAATTGCAGGATACATCCGAGCTTGTTAGCTTTTTTAAAATGCCAATTGTTTTTGAAATTTATTTTACTGATGGCTCTTTTATAAGTAAAAAAGAATGGGTTGAAAAGCAAAAGGAAGTGGTAAAAATAAAAGTCCCTTTTGGCAAAAAAGTGGCTTATGTACTATTTGATGCAGACAATAAAATTTTGAAAAATGTAAGTTTTGAAAAACCTATAAATATGCTAAAAGCACAAATAGTAAGTGCTGAGAATTTATTGGATAGATATGATGCGCTTTTTGCTTTAAGAGATATTACATACTCCAAAAAAAGAGGATTACTTTTTCAGCTGTTTAATAAAGAGGAGTTTCACTTACTAAAAACGGAAGTAATCTATCAGATGAAAGAAGAAGATGTGGCACTATTAATAGAGGATTTAAAAGACAAACACAAAAGCCAAAATGATGTTAAAGTTAAAAATGCTATTCTAAAAAAGTTAGAAATTACAGAAAATAATGTTGATTTTTTTGTGAAAGCTTTGGATGATTTGTCTTATAGAAATAAAGAAGTTGCCCTAAAAAAATTGACTGCTTTTAATCCTGATTTTTTGTATCAAGATATTGATAGAAATGTTGATGGAGAAAATGATTATGGAAGAAAACTTTCAATTAGCAAATTAGGATTACTATTAGAGTACGGACTTAGTAACGATTCTGTGATGGCGGCAGATCAATTAATTGAATTCACCTCATCTTCTTATGAATTTTTGACAAGAACAAATGCAATTCGTTTGCTCCAATCAAAAGGAATTTATAATAGAGATTTGTTTGAGAATTTATTAACTGCTTTGTACAACCCTAACAGAAGATTAAAAAATCCTGCCAAAAAATATCTGAATGAATTATACAAAATTCCAGAATGCAAGAAATGGTTAAAAGCAGAAATGAAAAAAGAACATTCCACCGAGCAAATAAAACTTTTAGAAAATATTAAAAACTAAAAAAAGCCCTCTTGCAGGGCTTTTTTCAATTTTCAATTACTGAATTTAAGCGTGTAGCTTATCTTTCTTTGCTAATAACTCATCTTCCGATTCTTCATTGTCTTCATCAGGAACACAACAATCAACTGGGCAAACTGCCTCACAAGCTGGCTCATCATTAAACCCTTTGCACTCAGTACATTTATCAGTTGCTATATAGAAAAATTCATCAGAAAAACCGCCATCTTCTCTCTCTTGATCATCTTCCATTGTTGTCCCATCAGAAAACTTCCAAGCTTCTTCAGGAGCGTAAATTGCATTATTTGGACATTCTGGCTCGCAAGCCTCACAATTGATACAATCATCTGTAATTTTAATTGCCATTTTTAATTTATTTTTTGGTTTTTAATTAATGCAAAAATATAGAATTTTTTATTTGTACAACATCCAATTAAGATTTATAACAATTCTAAATAAGGGCATTGGATTCAATGTTAAAAAACACTAAAAAAAGTTAAGAAAAAAGTATGTTAAGTGTATGAAGGTGTGTATTTTTGCCTGCAATTTATAACTCTATAATACTACAAATGAGTACAAATAACAATGCTGTAGAACTTGAAAAAGTAGTTATCAAGTTTGCAGGGGATTCCGGAGACGGGATGCAATTAACAGGAACACAATTTACTGACACTTCCGCACTTTTAGGAAATGATTTAGCAACTTTTCCAGATTACCCAGCAGAGATTAGAGCTCCTATTGGAACTGTAGCTGGTGTGTCAGGTTTTCAGGTTCATATTGGAAATATAGAAATTAACACTCCAGGAGATGTGGCTGATGTGTTAGTTGCTATGAATCCAGCAGCTTTAAAGGCTAATAAAGTTTGGGTTAAAAATGGTGGAACAATTATAGTAAATAGCGATTCTTTTGCTAAGAAAGATTTACAAAAAGCAGGTTATGATGAGAGTCCTTTAGAGGACGGGTCATTTGAAGGTTATAATGTTGTTTCAGCACCTATCACATCTTTAACAAGAGAAACATTATCTGATTCTGGATTAGATGGAAAAAGTATTGGAAGAAGTAAAAATATGTTCGCACTTGGTATGGTTTACTGGATGTTTAATCGTCCAATGGAACAAACTGAGAACTTCTTAAAGGCTAAATTTGCTAAAAAACCTTTAGTTGTTGAATCAAATATTAAAGTAATGCATGCTGGTTATAATTTTGCTGATACTATTGAAGCATTACCATCATCATATACAGTAGCAAAAGCAGAGATTGAAGCAGGTACCTATAAGAATGTAATGGGAAATCAAGCAACTGCTTGGGGATTTATAGCAGCAGCTGAAAAAGCAGGAAAAGAATTATTTTTAGGATCCTACCCTATTACTCCAGCTACTGATATTTTACACGAATTAGCAAAACATAAAAATTTAGGAGTTAAAACTTTTCAAGCTGAAGATGAAATTGCTGGGATTTGCTCATCAATTGGAGCTAGCTTTGCTGGTAATTTAGCAATTACTACAACTTCAGGACCTGGTTTAGCACTTAAAGGGGAAGCTCTTGGGCTTGCAATGATAGCTGAATTGCCTTTAGTTGTTGTAAATGTACAAAGAGGCGGACCATCAACAGGTTTGCCAACAAAAACGGAACAATCAGATTTACTACAAGCTCTTTACGGTAGAAATGGAGAAAGTCCAGTAGTAGTAGTAGCGGCTTCTACTCCTTCAAATTGTTTTGATTGGGCATTTGAAGCATCAAGATTAGCACTTGAACATAACACTCCAGTAGTTTTATTAACTGATGGATACTTAGGAAATGGAGCTGGACCTTGGAAAATTAAATCAGTAAAAGATATGCCAGACATTACTCCTTTAGTAGCTAAAGAAGGAGAGGATTGGCAACCTTACGCAAGAGATACTGAAAAACTTGCTAGAAAGCATGCAATTCCTGGAACTCCTGGACTAGAACACAGATTAGGAGGGTTGGAAAAAGATGAATTGACTGGTAATGTTTCTTATGATACTGACAACCATGAAGTAATGACTAATTTACGACAAGGGAAAGTGGATAAAGTTGCTAACTTTATTCCTAACCAGGAGGTATTTGGGGATGATGAAGGTGATGTATTAGTAGTAGGTTGGGGAGGTACTTATGGAGCTCTTTATACAGCTGTAAAGGAAATGAGGGAAGATGGAAAAAATGTTTCATTAGCTCATTTTAATTACATCAATCCAATGCCAAAAAACACAGCAGACATTTTTGCAAAATTTAAAACAATTGTAGTTTGTGAGATTAATAACGGACAATTTGTAAATCTTTTAAGAATGAAGCATACTGATTTTAAATATGAGCAATTCAATCACATTCAAGGTTTACCGTTTAAAACTAGCGAACTAAAAGAACACTTTAACACTTTATTATCATAATTATGTCAGAATTAGAAGTTAAAAAACTAACAAATAAAGATTTTACATCCGACCAAGAAGTAAAGTGGTGTCCTGGTTGTGGTGATTATGCGATTTTAAGATCAATACAAAAAGCATTGCCTCAGTTAGAAACAAATAAAGAAGACTATGTATTTATTGCAGGAATTGGATGTTCATCTCGATTCCCATATTACATGAATACTTACGGATTTCATACCATTCATGGTAGAGCCCCTGCAATTGCAACTGGAGTAAAATTAGCGAATCCTAAATTAAAAGTTTGGCAAATTACTGGTGATGGTGATGCTTTAGCGATTGGTGGAAATCACTTCATTCACGCCATCAGAAGAAATATTGACTTAAATATTATTCTATTTAATAACGAGATATACGGACTCACAAAAGGTCAGTTCTCTCCTACTTCACCTACTGGAATTAAAACAAAATCTAATCCTCATGGAACAACAGATAACCCTTTTATCCCAGCTAAATTAGCTTTAGGATCTGGGTCTACTTTTATTGCAAGAGTGCCTGATACTAACCCAAAAGCTATGCAAGCAGTATTTTTAGCAGCTGAAAATCATAGAGGAACTTCATTAGTTGAGATTCTTCAAAACTGTGTTATTTTTAATGATAAAACGCATGGTGATATTACAGCTAAAGAAGTAAAACACGATATGCAACTTTGGTTAGAAGATGGAAAACCAATGGTTTTTGGTTCTGAAAGTAATAAGGGAATTATTCTTAATGGATTAAAATTAGAGGTTGTTACTATTGGTGAAGATGGGATTACTGAAAAGGATATTTTAGTTCATGATTCGAAAGAAAAAGACATCACATTACATATGATGTTATCTACTATGCAAGCTCCTAATTTCCCAGTTGCCATGGGGGTTATTAGAGCGGTAAATGAACTTACTTATGATGAAGGAGTAGTTTCTCAATTAGAAGAAAATATCAAAAATTCTAAGTTTAAAACTTCTGATGATTTATTTAATAGTGGAGACACTTGGGAAGTAAATTAATCTTATAATTGTATAAACTAACCTTATGAATTCAGAAGCACTAATTTTATTTTTCCTAGCAGGTATTGTAATGGTAGGTGTGGGAACTTTTCTTTCCTCATTACTTTCTCCTAAAAAGAAAAATGCAGTAAAAGAAGAAGCCTTTGAATGTGGAATCCCAACTCAAGGTCCATCTTGGTTACAATTTAAAGTTGGATATTATTTATTCGCTATTTTATTCCTAATATTTGATGTAGAAACTGTTTTCATTTTTCCATGGGCAACAGTGATGAAAGAAATGGGAATAGTTGCATTTATTGAAATTGTAATTTTCTTTGTAATACTTGGTTTAGGACTTATTTATGCTTGGAAAAAAGATGCATTAAAATGGGAATAGATAACTCAAATACTCCTACTCCATCAGAAAAAACTCAAGTTCCTTCTGATTTTCCTGGTGAAGTTTTACCAGCTGGAAATGGTGCAAATATAGTTGTTACCTCAATTGATAGTATTATAAATTGGTCAAGAGCCAACTCACTATGGCCATTAGTTTTTGGTACATCTTGTTGTGCAATTGAAATGATGGCAGCTGGTAGTTCAAAACATGATTGGGCAAGATTTGGTGTAGAGGTTGCAAGAGCAACACCTAGGCAAGCCGATTTAATTGTAATTGCTGGTACAATAACCAATAAAATGGCTCCTGTTTTAAAAAGACTTTACGATCAAATGGCAGAACCAAAATATGTAATTGCAATGGGTGCTTGTGCAATTTCAGGAGGACCATTTTTCTATAATTCATACTCTGTAGTAAAAGGTGCCGATCATATTATTCCTGTTGATGTATATGTCCCTGGATGCCCTCCAAGACCAGAATCTTTATTACACGGAATTATGGAGTTACAAAAGAAAATTAAGACTGAATCTATCTCTAACCCAAGAGATGCAATGGAAGATTTTATTTAATGAAAAGGTCAGAGTTAGAAAATAAAATCAATTCATTTGGTATAGAAATAACTATCCCAGAATCAGAAGTTGAAACACAATACTTAACAATTGAAGTTTCTTCTGAAAACATACATCAACTTATTTCAGAACTTAAAAACAATTCTAATACTTCTTTTGACTATCTTTTTTGTCAAACAGGAATTGATTTTCCTGCACACTTAGAAGTAATTTATCATTTACGATCAACAACTCATAATCATGAAATTGTTGTAAAAGCAAAGATAGAAGGCAGAGAAAAAGCAGTTATTGATTCAGTTTATGATTTATACAAAACAGCAGATTATCACGAGAGAGAAATCTTTGATTTATTTGGAATAAAATTCAATAATCATCCTGATTTAAGAAGAATACTTTTAGATGATGAGTGGGAAGGATACCCTCTAAGAAAGGATTATGTTGATGAAATAAATATTGTAGAATTATAATGAGCGTAAAAGAACTACATAAAGCCACTGAATCACAAGAGTATTTTGTGAATATGGGACCTCAACACCCTTCAACACATGGGGTTTTGCGTTTATTACTAACTTTAGATGGGGAAACAATTACAAATGTGGAGCCTCATTTAGGATACATTCACAGATCAATTGAAAAGATGTGTGAAAAAGATTCTTACCAACAAATCGTTCATTTAACAGATAGGATGGATTACTTATCTTGTCATATGAATAATGAAGCAGTTTGTTTAGCTGTAGAAAAAGGTTTGGAATTAGAGGTTTCTGATAGAGTAAAAGTAATAAGAACAATAATGTCCGAACTTACTCGTCTTTCTTCACATCAACTTTGGTGGGGAGTAATGGGAATGGATTTAGGTGCGATTACATCTTTCCTTTACGGTTTTCGTGATAGAGAAATGATTACTGATATCTTTGAAGAAACTTGTGGTGCCAGATTAACTATGAACTACAATGTTCCTGGTGGAGTAATGTTCGACATCCCAGCAAACTTTCAAACTAAAGTAAAGGAGTTTATCACTCATTTTAGAAAAAAATTACCAGAGTACGATCAGTTAATGACTAACAATGTAATTTTCAGAAACAGAACTGAAGGAATTGGAATTCTTACAACAGAAGATGCAATTTCTTATGGAGTAACGGGTCCAAGTGGTAGAGCTTCTGGCTGGAGTAATGATATCAGAAAGTCAAATCCATATTCAGCATACGATAGAGTAGATTTTAAAGAAATAGTTTACACTGAGGGCGATTCCTTTGCAAGATACAAAGCAAGAATACAGGAAATGTGGGAGTCAATGGATATTATTGAGCAATTAATTGATAATATCCCTGAAGGAAATTATAGAGAAAAAACAAAAGCGGTTATTAAATTACCCAAAACTGAAATTTATCAATCGGTAGAAACTGCAAGAGGAGAACTGGGTGTATATATTAATAGTGATGGGAAGAAAAACCCTTATAGAGTTAAATTTCGTTCACCAGGATTTTCAAATTTAAATGCACTTAATACTATGGCACAAGGAGGTAAAATTGCTGATTTAGTTACAATAATGTCAACCTTAGATTTAGTAATCCCAGATATAGATAGATAATGAAATTTGATATTTACGACTTTTCTGTATTAACCGCATCCATTCACGAATCATTAAATTCAATGATGAGTGAAACAGCTGTTATGATTACTGAAATGGTAATTGTAGGAGTTATCTTTCTTACACTTTTCGCAATCTTAGGTCTTGCATTAGTATATGCCGAAAGAAAAGTATGTGCATTTTTCCAACAAAGATTAGGCCCAATGAGAGTTGGATTTTGGGGTACTGCACAAACAGTTGCTGATGCAATAAAGTTACTTTTAAAAGAACCTTTAATGACAAAATCTGCAGATAAATTCTTATTTAATCTGGCTCCATTTATTATTATTGTAGCTTCTTTTATGGCAATTGCAGCCATTCCATTTGCACTTGGATTACAAGCGCTTGATTTAGATATTGGCGTATTTTATGTAACAGCCGTTTCTTCAATTGGAGTAGCTGGAATTTTACTTGCAGGCTGGGCGTCTAACAATAAATTCTCATTAATTGGAGCTATGAGAAGTGGGGCTCAAATTGTGAGTTACGAGCTTTCAGTTGGTCTTTCACTTTTAACAATTGTAGTACTAACTGGTTCACTTCAATTTTCAGAAATTATTGAAAGTCAGAGAGAAGGATGGTGGATTTTTAGGGGACATATTCCTGCATTTATTGCATTTATAATTTACTTAATTGCTGGAACTGCAGAAACAAACAGAGGTCCTTTTGATTTAGCTGAAGCAGAATCAGAACTTACGGCAGGTTTCCATACTGAATATTCAGGAATGAAATTTGCATTCTTCTTTTTAGCAGAATTTGTAAATATGTTCATCATTGCAGGAATAGGAGCAACTATGTTCTTAGGAGGTTGGATGCCACTTCATTTTGGAGGATTAGAATCCTTTAATGCGGTAATGGACTTTATTCCACCATTATTTTGGTTCTTAGGAAAAACAGCATTTATCATCTTTATGATGATGTGGTTCAAATGGACTTTCCCTAGATTAAGAATTGACCAACTTTTAACACTTGAATGGAAATACTTACTCCCAATTAATTTGATAAATATTTTAGTAATGGCATTTATTGTCCTAATGGGATGGCACTTTTAATTATGAAATCGATTATTAATTACATAAAAGAAGTAGTAAGTGGGGTGAAAACTCTAATAAACGGGATGAAAGTAACTGGTTATTATATTTCTCATCCTAAGGAAATTATTACACAACAATACCCTGAAAATCGTGATACTTTAAAGATGGTTGACCGATTTAGAGGTGAAATAATAATGCCTCATGATGAAAATAATGAGCATGCATGTACAGGTTGTCAAGCTTGTGAAATTGCTTGCCCGAATGGTTCTATCGAGATTATTCAGGATAGGATATTAAATGAAGAAACAGGGAAAAAGAAAAAAACAATATTAAAACATGTTTATCATCTTTCAATGTGTACTATGTGTAATCTTTGTATTGAAGCTTGCCCAACTGATGCAATTGAAATGGGAAAAGGGTACGAACATGCTGTTTTTGACAGATCAGAATTAACGAAAGTATTAAATAAACCAGGATCTAAACTTAGAGCTGGAATAGAAGATTAAGATGAATTCTATAAATATATTCACATCAAAATTTTCATTATTTTCTTTAGGCAAAGAAGATTTTAGAAATTTTATCTGGATAAAATAAAAAAATATAATGAAGTATAAAGTAAATAATGGAAACCTAAAAGGAACAAAAATATCGAAACAATCTGTTTTGTTGTATTTCTCTTTAAATAGCTACAGCTATTCTCAGAGAAAATACGCCTCACATCTTATTTGTTATTTTTGTTTTTTGAAAGCAATCTATTTATAGAATTCATCTTCAATGGAGACAACTATATTTTATATAATATCAGCAATTATCTTAGTATTTTCAGTACTTACTGTAACTACAAACAAAATTTTGAGAGCTGCAGTATATCTACTTTTTACATTGGTTGCAACAGCTGCATTTTACTTTATGGTGGAATATAATTTCTTAGCTGCAGTACAACTTACAGTCTATGCAGGAGGAATTGTTGTTTTAATAATTTTCTCCATTTTACTTACTCATCAAATAAATTTAGACCTAGCTAAAATAAGACCAGCTAAAATGTTAATTTCTGGAGGGATAACTTTGATTGGGGCGGTATTAGTTTTACTTACTGTCAAGGAAAATATATTTATTGCATCTGATGGTGTGGCTATGGATTCAGGTGTAAAATCAATAGGAAGGACAATGTTAAGTTATGGTGAAGGTGGTTACATTTTACCATTTGAAGTAATAAGTATTTTATTATTAGCTGCTATGATTGGAGCAATTGTAATTGCAAAAAAGAAATAAAATGATTGAGGGAATAAGCATATATCACATTATTACTGTAAGCACACTTATGTTCTTTATTGGTGCTTATGGTTTTATTAGTCGTAAAAATTTAATAACAATGTTAATGGCTATTGAGTTAATGCTAAATGCTGTAAACATTAATTTTGTTGCATTTAACAAATATTTGCATCCTGAAAATATGCAAGGACATTTTTATAGCTTGTTCATTATAGCAATAGCGGCAGCAGAAGCAGCAGTTGCTATTTCAATTATTATAAACCTTTACCGTAACATGAATAGTATTGATGTTGAGGATATTGACAAAATGAAATATTAACATGGATTTTTCTTACACTATATATATTGCGTTAATTCCATTATTCGTATTTCTGTTTAACGGTTTGCTTGGGCATAAATTAAAAGATGAAATAACAGGATATATAGGAACATTCGGTTTAGCAACATCTGCATTTCTTTCTTACTATACTGCATACAATTACTTCTTTAAAGTTGGGAAAATTGATGGCGTTTATGAAAAAATTATCGCTTTTAATACAGCTTGGATTAATTTTACTGATAAATTACACATTGATTTAGGTGTTTTGATTGACCCAATCTCAGTAATGATGTTGGTAGTTATTACTTCTATTTCATTAATGGTTCACATTTATAGTTTAGGTTATATGAAGGGGGATCAAGGATTTACTAAATTCTATGCTTATCTTTCATTATTTTCTTTCTCAATGCTAGGGTTAGTTGTTGCTACTAATATCTTTCAGATGTATATGTTTTGGGAATTAGTTGGTGTCTCATCTTACCTTTTGATTGGTTATTACTATGAAAAACCATCAGCAGTTGCTGCATCAAAAAAAGCATTTATTGTTACTCGTTTTGCTGATTTAGGTTTTTTAGTTGGAATCTTAATTTTGTCATTTTACACAGGAACTTTTGATTTCTTAACACTTAATGAGAATGCATCTATTTTTGTACAAGCCGCACCCCTTGGATTTATGGGGCTTTCAGTTTTAACTTGGGCATTATTACTTGTATTTATTGGTGGAGCTGGAAAATCAGCTATGTTCCCTTTACACATTTGGTTGCCTGATGCAATGGAAGGTCCAACTCCAGTATCAGCATTAATTCATGCAGCAACTATGGTTGTAGCAGGCGTTTACTTAGTTGCTAGATTATTTCCATTTTTTGCAGCAGTAGACCCAACAGCATTAGAAGTTGTAGCAATAGTCGGAGGACTTTCATCAATTTTTGCAGCAATAATAGCATGTGTGCAGGTAGATATTAAAAGGGTATTGGCATTCTCTACCATGTCACAAATTGGTTACATGATGTTAGCGTTAGGTGTATCGGGTATGGGTGGTGAAGAAGGATTAGGTTTTATGTCATCAATGTTCCATTTATTTACTCATGCTA
This sequence comes from uncultured Weeksellaceae bacterium, assembly GCA_964452095.1. Classification (GTDB taxonomy): domain Bacteria; phylum Bacteroidota; class Bacteroidia; order Flavobacteriales; family BACL11; genus DUAL01. The sequence goes on along the minus strand of CAYVKX010000001.1, from coordinate 32,590 downwards.
TGTTTAAAGCGCTTCTTTTCTTAGGAGCAGGATCAATTATTCATGCCGTGCATTCTAATAACCTAATGGATATGGGTAATTTAAGAAAATACATGCCAATTACACATATTACATTCTTAGTGGCTTGTTTAGCAATTGCTGGAATCCCTCCCTTTGCAGGTTTTTTCAGTAAGGATGAAATTTTAGTTGCTGCTATGGCTCATAATCAAATTTACTTTTGGATTGAATGGATAGTAGCGGGACTTACTGCATTTTATATGTTCCGTTTATATTTTGGAATATTCTGGGGGAACAACAAAACACATGACCATGCGCATGAAAGTCCGTTTAGCATGACTTTACCTTTAATTTTATTAGCAATTGCAGCTGCAACTGTAGGGTTTATTCCATTTAATGAATTAGTTACTTCTGATGGAATGGCATTTGACATTCACATGCATTGGAATATTGCGATTCCTTCAATTGCTGTGGGAGTTGTTGGAATAGTTATTGCTTATATTTTCTACAAAAAAGAGAATGAATGGCCATCAAAAATGGAGAAAGCATTTGGTAATTTTTACACCCACTCTTTGAATAAATTTTATTTTGATGAAATTTACATTTTTGTTACTAAGAAGGTTATCTTCAAAAGAATTTCAACTCCAATTGCTTGGTTTGACAAAAATGTAATTGATGCATCTATGGATGGAATTGCTACTGTAACTAATTATTGTGCAAGCAAAGTAAAAGGAATTCAGTCAGGGCAATTACAAGATTATGTAACAGCAGTTCTTGTTTCAATTATTGCTTTAGTATTCATCTTTATATACCTAACTTTTTAATATGGATATTTTAAATTCACTTGTAATAATACCTATACTTACAGTAATTGCTTTATTGTTTGTAAAAGACTTAGCTAAGGTTAGAATGATTTCTGCTATCGGTATGTTTATCGAGCTTATTCAATCAATAAGATTGGTATTTATGTATATGGAAGAAAGAGCAAATGGTAACACTGCTGAGATGGTATTTCAAAAATCTTATCAATGGTTTGAGAGTATAAATATTCAATATAATGTTGGTGTTGATGGTATTTCAGTAGTTATGATTCTTTTAACTGGAATCATCATATTTACAGGAGTTTTTGCATCATGGAAAGTAGCTTACTTATCCAAAGAATTCTTCATCTCTTTGATTGTGTTATCAACTGGTGTTTTTGGTTTCTTTATTTCTTTAGATTTATTTACAATGTTTCTTTTCTATGAAGTAGCTGTACTTCCAATGTACCTTTTAATTGGAATTTGGGGAACAGGAAAAAAAGAGTATTCAGCAATGAAGTTAACCTTGATGTTAATGGGTGGTTCTGCTTTTTTATTAGTAGGTTTAATTGGAATTTACATGAATTCTGCACCAGAGGGAGCTGCTTTAACCTATAATATCTTAGAGATTGCTAAACATTCTATTCCTATTGAAGCACAAAGATTTTTCTTCCCACTTACTTTTGTTGGTTTTGGAGTTCTAGGGGCTCTATTCCCATTCCACACTTGGTCTCCTGATGGACACGCTTCTGCACCAACAGCAGTATCAATGTTACATGCAGGTGTACTAATGAAATTAGGGGGATATGGAGCACTTAGAGTTGCTATGTATTTAATGCCTGAAGCAGCCAATGAAATGGCTTGGATATTTATTATTTTAACTGGAATTTCTGTAATCTATGGTGCGCTAGGTGCAGTAGTTCAAACTGATTTAAAATACATAAACGCATACTCATCTGTAAGTCATTGTGGATTAGTGCTTTTTGCTGTACTTATGGTGAATAAAACTTCTTTTAATGGAGCAATTTTACAAATGCTTTCTCATGGGTTAATGACCGCAATGTTCTTTGCATTAATTGGAATGATTTATGGAAGAACTGGAACACGGGACATCAAAAAATTAGGGGGACTCATGAAAGTAATGCCCTTTTTAGCCGTTATGTATGTTATAGCTGGGATGGCATCATTAGGATTACCTGGACTAAGTGGTTTTGTTGCTGAAATGACAATTTTTGTTGGAGCTTTCCAGCATGATGATATATTCCACAGAGTAGCTACAATAATAGCAGTTTCATCAATAGTTGTTACAGCTGTATATATTTTAAGAGTAGTAGGAAAAATACTTTTCGGGCCTATTGTTAATGATGAACATGCAAAATTATCAGATGCATTATGGCATGAAAAAGTGCCCTTAATAATTTTATTAATTGCGATAGCAGGGATGGGAATTGCTCCACTCTGGATATCAGATTTAATTTTAGATAGCTTACAACCAATAGTTGATAAATTAGTAATAGCAGCAAATTAAAATGGATATATATAACTTCATAATAATGAAACATGAGTTGCTTTTAACTATAGCAACATTAATTTTACTAATTTCTGAAATTGCAATTGATGATAAAAAGAAAATGATTCCTTTTGCAATTGGGATTTTTGGATTGCATACTCTTTATGGATTTTTTGGAAATGTTTCAGGTGAAATATTTGGAGGAATGTATCAAAATTCTGACTTAATTATTTTGATGAAAAACATCTTAAACATTGGTGTCTTTATTGTTTTATTACAATCATCAACTTGGCTATTAAAGGATGAAAATAAATCTAAAATCTCGGAATATTTTATCCTGATTTTCGCAACACTAATTGGTATGAATTTTATGATTTCATCAGGTGATTTCCTGATGTTCTATCTAGGATTAGAATTAGCAACAATCCCAATGGCAGCTCTTGTAGCATACAATACTTATGATTCAAAATCATCAGAATCTGCTTTAAAACTAATTATGTCAGCTGCTTTTTCATCAGCTGTAATGTTGTTTGGAATTTCTCTTCTTTACGGACAATTTGGCTCAACTTATTACATTGATTTAATTGGTACTGATATGTCGGCACCCTTAACAGTATTAGCTTTTATCATGTTTGTATCTGGTTTATCTTTTAAAATATCATTAGTTCCTTTTCATTTTTGGACTGCTGATGTTTATGAGGGGTCGCCAACAAATGTCACTTCATACCTTTCAGTAATATCAAAAGGTGCAGCAGTTTTCATTTTTAGCATTCTACTTTTTACTGTCTTCAAATCACTGGCTGATGTTTGGTCAGATATGCTTTACATTTTAGCAATTCTAACCATGACAATTGGTAATTTATTTGCTTTAAGACAAACAAATATCAAAAGGTTTTTAGCATTTTCATCAGTAGCACAGGCAGGATTTATTTTACTTGGACTACTTGGTGCAAATGAATTAGGAATGGCTACAGTAATTTACTTTGTTTTAATCTATATATTTACAAATTTAGCAGCATTTGGTGTAGTATCTGCAATTGAGAATGCTACTTCTAAAGTTGAAATATCAGATTATGATGGGCTCTATCATACTAATCCAAATATGAGTTTGTTAATGATGATGGCTTTGTTCTCATTGGCAGGAATACCACCATTAGCTGGTTTCTTTGGGAAATTCTTCTTATTTGTTTCGGCAGCTCAAAACGGGTATTTCTGGCTAATTTTAATTGCTGTACTTAATGTTACTATTTCTTTATACTATTATTTAATGGTAGTAAAGGCAATGTTCATTAACAAAAATGAAAATCCAATAACACGAATTGAAAATAATTGGTACACTAAAATATCTTTTATTATCTGCCTTGCAGCTATGTTCATTATTGGGTTTTACAGTACTATTTTCGAGTATATTAATTCCATTTCACTAGGACTATGAGTTTACTAAAAGGGAAGCATACAATTAAAGAAATTGATGGTGAAAGATGCACTGTTGTAGAAAAAAAGATAGAGCAAGAAAGGGTTAATTTTTTAACTCATTTACTTACTTCTAATGGATTTGAAGTTAGATTGCTTGAAGAAAAAAGAAAGTCTGAAGAAGAACCTCAAACTTATCTTTTAGGTGTAACTGATTTAGTTTTTAATCCGGTTATTTGGGTTTACGAAAGAAAACTAAAAACTCCTGACGGGAAGAAAATTACTGCTGATTATTGGAATCAGAAAACTAAAAATGTAGAACCAAATTATTGGGATAAAGGGTTGAAGAGATAGATTTTAGTACTGAGATATTAGTAATTAGGGCATAGCATTTTGTCTTTGCGAATATAGTGAAGCAATCTTATTCCAAAAACTTCTCCCCTAATTTTAGGGGAGACAGATTTGAAAAATCAGAGGGGTATAAATAATATACGACACATAAAAATGGAGCTGTCATTCCGTACTTGATACGGAATTTATTTTGTTTATTTTAGATCCTGAATAAATTTCAGGATGACTGATAGTTAGAAATTAAACAACTCTTTTACTGGGATATTTAAAGCATTTGCAATAGCAAATAATGTAGAAATGGTAGTGTTTATTTCTCCTCTTTCTATTCTTCCTATTTGATTTATAGGGATATCTGCATCATAGGCAAGATGTTCTTGAGAGAGGTTTCTCTCTTTTCTTATCTTTCTTAAATTCTCTCCAAAAGTTATTATATATTCCTGGGTTCTTACCATAATTATACAGCAAAAAACCATAGAAAATAAAACTTTTATAAACACACCCGTGTGTTATTAACTTTAAAACAAATAACTATGTTAAAAATTGGCGATAAAGCCCCGGCAATAAATTCCATTGACCAAAATGGAGAAAAAATTACTTTAGAGCAATTTAAAGGAAAGAAGATAGTATTGTACTTTTATCCAAAAGACATGATACCTGGTTGTACTATGCAATCTTGTAATTTGAGGGATAATTACCAAATACTTTTGGATAATGGTTATGTGGTATTGGGTTGCTCTGCTGATAGCCCAGAAAGACATCAAAAATTTATTGCAAAACATGATTTACCTTTTCCACTTATTTCGGATGAAAGCAAGGAAGTGCTAAACGCTTATGGCGTTTGGGGACCTAAAAAGTTTATGGGTAGGGAGTATGATGGAATGCACAGAACTACTTTTGTGATTGATAAAAATGGAATAATTGAAGATATAATTACGAAAGTAAAAACGAAAGCACATACTGAGCAGATTTTAAAATAACAACCTATAAACATCTTCAGTTTTTCTGTATTTAATTTCTAATGAAAGCTAAGGATTAACGATTTTGTAGCCAAAATGCTCAAAATCTTTTTGATATAAATTGTAAACTAATTGTGTTGCTTCAGGATTTATGCGATACAATTCCTTCCAATCCTTAATTGATTTTGTTTTATTAATATTGCTTAAAGGGCTATATTCAATTTTATATTTCAAGCAAAATTCTTTCCAGTCCTTAGCTAAGGATTCTCTTTTAAAGATAAAATCCATCTGCTCCTTATCTGTAATATAATCATGCAATGGTGTTAGATGTTGATTTATAATCGCTCTAAATCCTGAAAATGGAATAGAAGACAATAAGGTGCCATTTTTGATTTTTTGAAGAAATTCTATAAAACTATAATGCTTATTATAACCAAGAAAATAATAGGAAGAAACAATGCGGTGCTGTGGATGAGTTACTATACTTATACAAATAGAATCTTTCCTTATTTTATTTATTTCAATCCATTGCTTATAAGTAAAATGTTGGATGCTTCCCTTTGAGAATGTTAATCCAAATTTATTTTTACGGAATAGATTTCTTAATGTAAAGTAGAAACAAGTACTATAAAACAAAAAGTATATAAGGTACATTGCTATGTTTTTGGAATGAAAGATAAAATAAAATATCTGAATGTTTTTCTGAAAAAACTTATTAACAGAATAACCACTATACAAGTGGCTATTATTATCAGAAAATCCTTTTAGTTTAAATAATCTTCTTAAGACTGTAGTCCCTGCACATTTTGTCGGGTGAATTAATATGATCTTATCTAACTCTGTCATGTATTATTTTCACAAGTAGGGTTTAAATTCTGTTTACTGCTCGTATTTCTCCAGAAAGCCCAATCTCCCTTTTCTATTATAATTTGTAAATTTTTCAATCGTTTCGTTTCACTCATATCAAGATGATATTATTTATCTAACAACACATAAGTGACTAATCTAACTTATCCTATCCATTAATTTATCAGAAAAAGCTATTAGTGGTGCTTTATTATTTGATTCGACTGCATCTAAATGCTTCATAGCTTTAGCATGATATGCTAAAATTAAGTTTTCCGTATGCTTTGGGATTTCCATTTGCTCAAATAAAAATTTGATTAAATCTATTTTTTCATCTTTAGGAAATTCATCATCTAAATAAATTCCAGTTAATCTATCAAACTGTTTGTCATCAGCAATTTCACAAGATTTTAAATATAAAAAAGTCTTTTTACAAGACAAAATATCACCTCCAACTTGCTTGCCAAAGGTTTCAGGATTACCAAATGCATCCAGTAAATCATCCTTAAGCTGAAATGCAATTCCCATATTTAAGCCAAACTCATAAAGATGTTCTTGCTCTTCTTTACTTGCTCCTCCAGTAATTCCTCCAATCTGTAAAGAAGCTGCCAAAAGTACAGCAGTTTTATATTCTATCATTTTCATGTACTTAGAAAGCTCTACATTGTTTTGGGTTTCAAAATCCATATCCCATTGCTGTCCTTCACAAACCTCAGTAGCCGCCTTACTAAACACATCAAAAACTTGTCTCAATTTGTCATCATCAACCTGACTAAGCAATTGATACGCTTGAATCATCATAGTATCACCCGATAAAATAGCTACATTATCATTCCATTTTTCATGAACAGTAGCATTTCCTCTTCTAAGTGGTGCTTTGTCCATAATATCATCATGAAGTAAAGTAAAATTATGAAACACCTCAATTGCTAATGCTGGAGAAATTGCCTTCTCGATATTCTCATCAAAAAGTTGATGAGCCATTAACACCAAAATAGGACGCATTCTTTTCCCCTTTAATCCCATAATATATTCAATAGGATTGTAAAGTAATTCAGGTGAATTTGGATAGGATAACTTTCCTATCTCTTTCTCAATAATTGTACCAAGTTGGCTTAAGTTTTTCACTATTTCTTTACTAAGTTCACAAGATATTCTCCATAACCACTTTTGCGTAATGGCTCTGCAATTTCAAGTAATTTAGCATCATTTATATAGCCCATTCTGTAAGCTGCTTCCTCAATACATCCAATTTTTCTTCCTTGTCTTTCTTCAATTACTTGCACATATTGATTAGCTTGCATTAAAGATGCAAATGTACCTGTATCCAACCAAGTTGTTCCTCTTCCTAATACTTGAACATCTAATTGTTTTCTTCTTAAATACTCTTTATTTACATCCGTAATTTCATATTCTCCTCTTGCTGATGGTTTTATGTTTTTTGCAATATCAACTACTGAATTGTCATAATAATACAGCCCTGGAACTGCATAATTTGATTTTGGGTTTGTTGGTTTTTCTTCTAAAGATAAAGCATGAAAATCTTTATCAAATTCTACTACACCATAGCGTTCAGGATCATTAACATGATACCCAAAAACAATTCCTCCTTCTACATCTCTACAGGAAGTAAGTGTATTCACTTTCATTTGGAAAATATTATCTCCTAATACTAAACAGACCTTATCATCTCCAATAAATTCTTCACCTAATATAAATGCTTGAGCTAATCCATTAGGAATTTCTTGAACTTTATATTCAAACTTACAACCCAACCTACTTCCATCACCCAATAATTTCTTGAAAATTGGTAAATCATGTGGAGTTGAAATAATCAAGATTTCATTTATCCCAGAATACAACAAAGTAGATAGTGGATAATAAATCATTGGTTTGTCATAAATTGGCATCATTTGTTTGCTCATTGCCAATGTAAGTGGATGCAATCTTGTCCCTGATCCTCCTGCTAAAATTATTCCTTTCATAATTATTTTCTTTTTCGTTTTACTTTTATTTGTTTTAATTCAATGTCCTCTTCTTCATCAAAAATATCGAGTAGTGGTTCTTTAAATGCTTCTGTTGTTATCCTTCTTTCTAATGTGAGTAAAAGTGCAGGTAAAAGCAACAAATTTGCCAACATAGCAATCAAGAGAGTGATGGAAACCAACAAGCCCAAAGCCACCGTTCCTCCAAATTCTGAGGCGATAAAGATAAAAAATCCACAGAAAAGGACAACTGAAGTGTAAATCATACTTACACCTGTCTCTTTAAGTGCCGCAATTACCGAGCGTTTAATGTTCCATTTTCTTGCAATTAATTCTTGCCTATATTTTGCCAAAAAGTGAATAGTATCATCTACAGAAATCCCAAAAGCAATACTAAAAACCAAAATAGTTGATGGTTTTATGGCAATAGAAAAATAGCCCATAATGGCGGCTGTTAGCAGCAAAGGAATTAAGTTGGGGATAAGAGAAACCACCACCATCCGGAAAGAATTAAACATCCAAGCCATAAAAATGGAGATAAGAATAATTACTAAAAGCAAAGAAGTAAACAGGTTGCGAACCAAATATTTTGTGCCATTTAGAAAAACAATACTCGTACCGGTAATTGTTACATTATATTTTTCTTTGTCAAAAATCTTATCAATTTTTGGCTGCAAAACTTCCATAATGCTATCTAGTTTTGGCGTGCCAATATCCGACATTCGCATACTTATTCGTGCAATCTGATTTAAAGAATCGGTAAGCACATTTTCATTAAACACCTCTTTGTTTTTTATATTTTTGGCATAGGAGAGTATCCAATTTTTTTCTTGCGAATTTGGAAGTTCATAAAAACTGCTATCGCCATTGTAAAAAGTTTGTTTGGCATATTTTGCAAAATCAACAATAGAAATAGGGCGTGAAAATTCTGGGAAACTATCTAGTTCAATTTGCAATTGTTCCATTTTTCTAATAACAGAAAGACGCATCAACCCATTTTTCTTTTTGGTATCAATTAAAACTTCTAGTGGCATTACGCCTCCAAAATTTTTCTCAAAGAATTTTAAATCCTTATACAAAACACCCGTTTTTGGTAAGTCATCTGTTAGGTTTCCTGTTGTTTCAATTTTAGAAAATCCTATAAAACCAATAATTACAAGCAGCAAAGTAATGGTGTAAATATGCTCTCTTTTGTGCTGCACTAATTTGATAAGTGTGGCGACAGATGCTTGCACCCATTTTTTATCCAAATGCTGAGTATGCCTCTTTTTTGGGGGAGAAAAATAACTCATTGAAATAGGAATCAATACTAATGAGAAAAGAAAAATCAGCATAATATTCAATGATGCTATAAGTCCAAATTCTCTGAGCGTTTCGCTATTAGTGAACATAAAAGCCGCAAAACCGGATGCGGTAGAAAGATTAGTAAGTAAAGTAATATTTCCAACTTTTATAATCGTTCTTGAAAGGGCCTTTATTTTATTTTTATGTTCCTTGAATTCGTTATGAAATTTGTTGAGCAAAAAAATGCAATTTGGAATCCCTATTACTACAATTACTGGAGGAACTAATGCCATAAGAATTGAAATTTCAAAACCGAAAGTTGACATAGTTCCAAAGGAAAAAATCACTCCAATAATTACCACAAGCATAGAAATTAAGGGTGCCTTAAAAGATCGGAAAAAAAGATATATAATAAAAGAAGTAACAAGCAAAGTAAGGAAAATGAAAAGCGAGATTTCTTTTCGCACTTGAATAGAATCTACTGTCCGAATATAAGGTAAGCCAGAATAGTGTAATTCTAAATTTTGTGCTTTTGCGTATTCCTCTGCTTTGCTGTGAATTCCCTCAATTAATTTTTCTCTTGCTGGAGTTTTTAGAATTTCTTTATTAATACTCACAACTAATAAAGTCGCCTGTGTTTTTTGATTATAAAATAAATCCTTGTAGAAAGGTTGGGCTAAAAGATTTTTTACGGATTGATCAAATTCTTCTTCTGTGGAAAAATTAGAGTTATACCATTTTTTGGATTGAAACCCTTTAGCAATTGTATCTTTTGTAAGCAATGACAAATCATCAATGGAAACCATATTTTCTACTCCATTTATTTCTCGCAACTCATTGCTTAATTTCCTCCATTCTTTATACCCAGAAACAGAAAAAAGGTTGTCATTTTTTACGCCAATTACTAAAGCATTTCTATTGTCGCCAAAATCATTCCTAAAGTTCTCATAATCGGTAAAAATAGGAGAGGTTTTTGGCAATATCTTTGCCATTTGGTAAGATATTTGCACGAAAGATGCTTGGTAAAGCATAAAGGAGGTAGCTAAGAGTACTCCTAGTAAAATAGCTAAACGAAATTTTAAAATTATTCTAGAAACAACTACCCACATAGTAAAACTAATGTTTTTTTATATCGACTAAAAAATTGCTCGAAAATAAGGACAAATTTTGATTATTATATCTTATAACGAATTAATCTTCAGGAATCTTATGCGTTTAAAAAAAGGACTCAACTGAGTCCTTTTAAAATCACTTTTAAAGAGTTATTAAATAGTTAGAATTTCCTTTTCTTTAGCGGAGAAATGCTCATCCGTTTTTGTAATAAATGAATCGGTAAGTTTTTGCACTTCTGCTTCCGCATCTTTTTCCATATCTTCCGATAATCCATCTTTGCCTAATTGTTTCATTTCATCATTGGCTTTATGACGCACATTTCTAATACTTACCTTGCAATGTTCTGCTTCTGCTTTGGCTTGTTTTACCAAATCCAATCGTCTTTCCTCAGTAAGTGGCGGAATATTTATCATTATCATTTCACCATTATTCATTGGCGTAAGTCCTAAATTTGCTTCCATTATTGCTTTTTCAATATCTTGTAAAGCGGTTTTATCCCATGGCTGAACAGAGATTGTTTGCGCATCAGGAGTATTAATATTTGCCATTTGGCTAAGTGGAGTTGAAGTGCCATAATAATCAACATTAATAGTTGAAAGCATTTGCGGACTTGCTTTTCCTGCCCTTATTTTTGCTAAAACTTGTTCCAAATGTTTCATAGATTCTTGCATTGCTTCTTTTGCTACATCTAAATGAAATTTTATTTCTTCTGTCATAATTATTTACTTTTTATTAAAAATTAACTAATGTTCCAACATTTTCTCCTTTACAAACTTTTATCAAGTTTCCTTTTTCATTCATATTAAACACCTTAATTGGCAAATTATTTTCCTGACAAAGCGTAAAAGCAGTCAAGTCCATTATACTTAACTTCTTTTGAAAAACTTCATCAAAACTTATCGTTTCATATTTTTTTGCATCAGGATTTTTTTCAGGATCTGCCGAATAAATCCCATCTACTCTTGTGCCTTTAAGTATCACATCTGCCTCAATTTCAATAGCCCGTAAAGTAGCGGCAGTATCGGTAGTAAAATACGGGTTTCCTGTTCCTCCTCCAAAAATAACTACTCTTCCTTTTTGCAAATGTCTCATTGCTTTTCTTCTGATATAGGGCTCGGCAACTTGCTCCATTCTTATTGCGGTAAGCAATCTGGTTTGCACATCAATTGATTCTAAAGCGGACTGCAAAGCCATACCGTTAATAATGGTAGCGAGCATCCCCATATAATCGCCCTGCACCCTGTCAAAACCTGCCCCTTCCGATTGAATTCCTCTGTAGATATTTCCTCCTCCAATCACAATCGCTACCTCAACTCCCTGTTTTACTATTTCATCAATTTCAGCAGCATATTTGCTTAACATTTTGGAATCGATCCCGTATTCCCCTTCTCCCATTAAGGATTCTCCACTTAGTTTTAGTAAAATTCTTTTGTATTGCATAATTGTTTAAAAAGTTTGTCAAAGATAGAAATTCCATTTAAAGAAAATTTGAAGTGCTTTATAATTTTTGAACAATAAAAAAGCCACTTCAAAAAGTGGCTTCTAAAAATTATAGTTATTTTTTTATCCTAAAGAAACTCTTTTAAAAGAAGTAATCTCTACATCACCATAAGTTGCAATATAATCAGCAACATTTTTCTTTTCATCTTTAATAAAATCTTGGTCTAACAAGCATTGCTCCTGATCTAGTGTAGTATTATCAGCAATAAATCTATCCATTTTTCCTGGTACAATTTTATCAAAAATATGTTCTGGCTTTCCTTCAGCTTTTAATTGTTCTTCTATTTCTTTTTTAGCATTAGCTAAAACCTCATCATTAAGTTGTGACATAGATATATATTGAGGAACATTTTTTAAAGTTTTCCCCAATCTTCCTAATTCGATATTGTCTTTTTCAATTACTGCTATTCTCGCCTGAGTTTCAGAAGCAACAAAAGTAGGGTCGAAATCTTTATAAGATAAAGAAGTAGCCCCCATTGAAGCAACTTGCATTGCTAAATCTTTCGATAAAGTTTCAGCATTATCTACTGCATTATTTAATCCAACTAAAACAGCAATTTTCACACCATGCGTATAAGAGCCAACATAGTTTGCTTCTATTCTTTCAAAAGCCGAAAGCTCTAACTTTTCTCCAATCACTCCCGTTTGCTCAATTAATTTTTCAGCAACAGTCATACCGCCAAAATCAGCAGCCATAAAAGATGCTTTATCATTATGGGTTAGTGCAATATCTGCAAACTGGCTCGCCAATTCTTTAAAGGAATCATTCTTTGCAACAAAATCGGTTTCGCAAGCAAGTACTATTGCAACTCCTGCTGTATTATCTGCACTAATTTTTGTAGTTGCCACTCCTTCAGCCGCATCTCTATCTGCTCTGCTGGCTGCTACTTTTTGTCCTTTTTTTCTTAGTACATCAATTGCCGAATCAAAATCTCCACTTGCCTCCACTAGCGCTTTTTTGCAGTCCATCATTCCAGCACCTGTTTGTTTTCTAAGTTTGGCTACATCAGCCGCTTTTATCTCACTCATTTTTATTTATCTGTTTTTGTAGTTTCTTCCTTCTTTTTCTTATCTATTTTAGCTTGAGCTTTTTTAGCGTTTTCCATTGCTTTTTGTTCAGCTGCTTTATTTCTATCTTCCAATCCTTCTGCTACAGCAGTCGTAATAATCTCCATTATACATTCTATAGATTTTGAAGCGTCATCATTTGCTGGAATAGGAAATTCAACCAAATTAGGATCTGAATTAGTATCCACCATAGCAAAACAAGGAATATTTAATTTTTTTGCTTCAGCAACAGCAATTTTTTCTTTATTGATATCTACTACAAAAATAGCTGAAGGGATTCTATTCATTTTAGAAATACTTCCTAAATTTCTTTCTAATTTTTCTCTAGTTCTAGAAATTTGAAGACGCTCTCTTTTCGATAAGGTTTCAATAGTCCCATCTTCATTCATTTTATCAATAGAATCCATCTTTTTTACTGCTTTTCTGATGGTTACAAAATTGGTAAGCAGTCCGCCTGGCCATCTTTCAGTAATATAAGGCATATTTATTTTTTTCACCTTGTCAGCTACAATGTCTTTTGCTTGCTTTTTGGTTGCAACAAATAATATGTTTTTTCCTGATTTTACAATTTGCTTCATTGCAGAGGCGGCCTCTTCAATTTTTGCTACCGATTTGTTCAAATCGATAATATGGATTCCGTTTCTCTCCATAAACACATAAGGAGCCATTGCTGGATTCCATTTTCTTTTTTGGTGGCCAAAATGCACACCTGCATCTAATAATTCTTTGAAATTTGTTCTCATGTTTACTTTCTTTTTACTTTGTTTAAGCAACCCTTAGGTAGAAGTTTTTAGTTTGTCCTAAGAGTTTAGATGCTAAACATTTATTAATAATTAAAACTCTATCTTTTAACCCACTGGAATTTCTTCCTTGCTTTCTTTTGTCCGGGTTTCTTTCTTTCAACAACTCTTGAATCTCTTGTTAGTAAGCCATCTGCTTTGAGTGGAGGTCGATTTTCGATATCAAGCTCGCAAAGTGCTCTTGAAATACCTAAACGAATCGCTTCAGCTTGGCCAGTAGTTCCGCCACCATTTACATTAACTTTTACATCAAACTGCCCCTCCATATCAAGCACCTGGAATGGTTGGTTTATTTTGTAAAGCAAAGTATTAGTAGCAAAATAATCTTTACTATCTTTTTTGTTGATAATGATATTACCTTTTCCTTTTGATAGGTAGATTCTTGCAACAGATGCTTTTCTTCTTCCTATTGTGTGAATTGTATCCATATTATTTTAAGTCGTTTAGATTTAATTGTTGTGGTTTTTGAGCTTCTTGTTCGTGCTTTTCTCCAGCATAAATAAAGCAGTTTTTCAAGATTGCATTTCCTAATTTATTTTTTGGAAGCATTCCTCTTACTGCATGTTTTACTACTGATGTCTCATCTTTTGCAAGCATTTCAGTAGGAGAAATTCTCTTTTGTCCTCCAGGATATCCTGTATGAGAAAAGATTCTTCTATCTTTCATTTTGTTTCCGCTCATAACAATTTTACCTGCATTTATGACGATAACATAATCACCACAATCAGCATGCGGAGTGAAATTTGTTTTGTATTTTCCTCTTAGTACTTTAGCAACTTTTGATGCCATTCTTCCTAGAGTTTGCCCTTCAGCATCAACAATCCACCATTTTTTATCGGCATTTTCTTTGTTTACTGAAAGCGTTTTGTAACTTAATGTATCCACAATTTTAATTTTTTATTCCTAATTTTTAAGGGCTGCAAACCTACAACTATTTTCTTATTCAACAAAAAAATATTCTGTATAAATTATTCTATCACTTTTAAGTCTTTTCCTACCTTAATAAATGCATTTATTGCCGTATCTAAATTTTCTTTGGAATGTGCTGCTGAAATTTGCACTCTTATTCGTGCCCTTCCTGTTGGAACAACTGGGTAAAAGAATCCAATTACATAAATTCCTTCATTTAATAATCTGTTGGACATTTCTTGAGCCAGTTTTGCGTCATACAACATTACAGGAGTAATTGCATGAACTCCAGCAGGGATGTCAAAACCAGCTGCAACCATTTTTGCTCTAAAATACTTAGTATTTTCTTCTAATTTATCTCTTAAATCAGTAGAATTAGAAAGTAAATCAATAACCTTAGATGCAACACCTACAATTGAAAAAGCTAAAAAATTTGAAAATAAATACAAACAAAATCTTTGACACAACATATCAATAATCTCGTCCGAATTTATTTTCAAATTCTTTAGCCCCTTCAATTGTAG
>CAYVKX010000001.1:0-17524 GCA_964452095.1 uncultured Weeksellaceae bacterium | reverse complement strand
ACCTTAGAAGCAGCACCTACAATTGAAGGGGCTAAAGAATTTGAAAATAAATACGGACGAGATCTTTGACGCAACATATCAATAATCTCTTTTCTTCCAGAGGTAAAGCCACCCATAGCACCCCCTAAAGCTTTACCTAAAGTTGAAGTAATAATGTCAACTCTTCCCATAACTCCACAATGTTCATGCGTTCCTCTACCAGTTTTACCCACAAATCCTGTAGAATGAGAATCATCCACCATAACTAAAGCATCATATTTCTCGGCCAAATCACAAATTTTATCCAATTGTGCTAAGTATCCATCCATAGAAAAGACACCATCCGTTACGATTATTCTATTTCTTTGGTCTTGTGCTTTTATCAGTTGTGTTTCCAAATCTGTCATATCATTATTTTTATAACGATATCTTTTAGCTTTACACAAACGCACTCCATCTATAATTGAAGCATGGTTCAGTTCATCTGAAATAATAGCATCTTCTGCTGAAAATAAAGGTTCAAACACTCCTCCATTAGCATCAAAAGCTGCTGCATACAATATAGTATCTTCTGTTCCTAAAAAGTTAGAAAGTTTCTCTTCTAAATTTTTATGGATATCTTGTGTTCCACAAATAAAACGAACTGAAGACATACCATATCCATGCGTATCTAAAGTGTCTTTTGCTGCTTGAATTACCTCTGGATGAGAGGACAATCCTAAATAATTATTAGCGCAAAAGTTTAACACCTCTTCTCCTGTGCTCACTTTAATAAGAGCTCCTTGCGGATTTGTAATTACTCTTTCATCTTTATAAAGACCTTCTTCTTTTATATTAGAAAGTTCTTGCTGTAATTGTTGCTTAAGTTTTCCGTACATTATTCATTTTTTTAGGATTGCAAAAATACACAAATAAAAAAAGGAGGCAAAAGCCTCCTTTTTAATATTTAACTAAATTTGATTTTAAAGCCTAACTTAGAAAATATAGTAAATTATATACACAAATATGAAAAAGATTGATAGTTTAAAAAGTGATTTACCTGTCTTCACATCTTCTTCACAATATACATATGTCTTTGACCCATCTGGTAATGTCTTTTTCATGGTAAGTGTAGCCGAAATAACAAAACCTAAAATCCCACCTAAAACAGCTGACATATATCCAACAAAAATTTATATTGAGGAAGCTTTTTCTTTTGTAGTTTGAAGTGAGTTAAGTCTATTTTTTTGAAATTGATCTAATATATTTTGATTTATTTCCTCACCTCTTTCTTTTAAGATATGTTGAGCAAGCAAAAAATCTATTTGACTCCACTCATCTTTTTTAAACAATATTTCATACAATTCATCATTAGTAAATTCAAATAAATAATGATCCTTACTTATGTTTTTTACAGCTTTACGTGCTTCTTCCTCTAATATTTCATTTGCTTTAATAAAATCCTTCTCATGCACATAAACTGAAAATGCAGTGTTTCCTGTACTTACAATTGTGGTAGAAGCTGTACTGCTATCATGAATCTTAGTTTTAAGATTTGATTTTATTAAAAGACTGTTTAACTCTAACGCCTCTTCATGTGAAGTAAAGGTTTGAAATACGGAATATTCTGATTCAGACATGCTTTTATAGAAATTAATTATTTCGCAATAATAATAATAGCCAAAAACTTGCACAAAAAAAGGAGGCAAAAGCCTCCTTAATCTAATATCTGAAAACTAAAATCTAGTATTTATTCTTAAACTAATCCTTGAGCTAACATAGCATCTGCTACTTTTATAAAGCCAGCTACATTTGCGCCTTTTACATAATCTACATAGCCATTTGCTTTACCATAAGTAACACAAGAAGTATGTATATTATTGATGATTGCTTTTAGTTTTTCATCCACTTCTTCTCTAGTCCAATGGTAACGCATGGAGTTCTGGCTCATTTCTAATCCAGAAACTGCAACACCTCCTGCATTTGCAGCTTTCCCTGGAGCAAATAATATTTTTGCATCTTGGAAAACGCCAACTGCTTCTGGTGTACATGGCATATTTGCACCTTCACACACTACCTCACAACCGCTTGCTACTAAATCCTGTGCCGCTTGCTGATCTACTTCATTTTGAGTAGCACATGGCAATGCAACATCTACTTTTATTCCCCAAGGTTTCCCTTCATGAAATTCACACTCAAACTTATCAGCATATTTTTTAATTCTTCCTCTTTTTACATTTTTTAGTTCCATCAAGAAGTCCAATTTTTCTTTTGTAAATCCTTCTGGATCATAAATAAAACCTGAAGAATCGGAAGCTGTAACTACTGTTCCTCCAAACTCCATTACTTTCTCAATAGCATATTGCGCTACATTTCCAGAACCAGAAACAGCTACTCTCTTATTATTGAAGTTTTTTCCTGCTGTCTCCAACATTTCTTTGGCAAAATAAACACAACCATAACCAGTTGCTTCAGGGCGAATAAGTGAACCGCCAAATTCTGGGGCTTTCCCTGTAAGCACGCCTGTAAATTCGTTTTTCAATCTTTTATACTGCCCGAACATATAACCGATTTCTCTTCCTCCAACACCAATATCTCCTGCTGGAACATCCGTATTTGGCCCAATATGACGAGAAAGTTCTGTCATAAATGATTGGCAAAAACGCATAATTTCACCATCTGATTTTCCTTTAGGATCAAAATTAGAACCTCCTTTCCCTCCACCCATTGGTAGGGTAGTAAGTGAATTTTTGAACACTTGCTCAAAAGCCAAAAATTTCAGGATAGATAAATTTACAGAAGGGTGAAAACGCAAACCTCCTTTGTAAGGTCCGATTGCTGAATTCATTTCAATTCTGTAACCTCTATTTACTTGTACCTCTCCATTATCATCACACCAAGGCACACGAAACATAATCACTCTTTCAGGCTCAATCATTCTTTCTAAAATCTTTTTTCCTTGAAATCTTGGGGTGGTTTCAATAATTGGAATTACGGTTTCTGCTACTTCTTCCACAGCTTGTAGAAATTCCGTTTCTCCTGGGTTTAATTGTTCCACCCAGTTCATAAACTCATGGATTTTATTTTCCATTTTCTTTTGTTTTTTTAGGTTTATAAATTTTCGGCAAAAATAACTATTTTTGGAAAGTGTGTATTTTTTTTCTTAAAAATAAGAAGTCATACTAATCGCACCTTTTATAAATTTTTCCTGGCAAGGATGAAATCACTCCTTCAAATTCTAATTGCAAAAGCATTTGCGCTACTTTTGAGGAGTTCCAATTTATTGTACTTACAATTTTATCAATATGCAATCCTTCATCTGGGAGAAGGGTTACTAATTTCCGCTTTTCTTTGCTAAGAGAAATTAAAATTTTGTGCTGATTTTGAGTTTGTTTTCCAGGTAAATCCCAATTTAATTCTCTTATAATATCTTCAATATTTTCCAATAAAACTGCTCTTTGTGTTTTTATCAAATAATTACAGCCGGAAGATTTACTATTTTTTGGTTTTCCTGGCACTGCAAACACCTCTCTATTATAGGAATTAGCAATATCTGCCGTAATTAAGGAGCCGCCTTTTTTAGCACTTTCTATCACAATAGTGGCATCCGAGAGTCCAGCTACAATTCTATTCCTTTTTGGGAAGTTTTGTCTATCCGGATTTGTACCGCTCATAAAATCAGAAAGTAAAGCACCTTGCTGTATCATTTCATTTGCCGTTTTGCTATGGGCATTCGGATAAATTCTATCCAAGCCGTGAGCCAATACGCCCCAAGTTTGCAAGCCATTTTTTAGAGCAGATTTGTGGGCACAAATATCAATTCCATAAGCCAAGCCACTGACAATTACAACATTATATTTTGCTAATTCTTTTACTATTTTTCTGCAAAAAGTTTTTCCTTCATCAGTTGCATTTCTTGTGCCAACAATGCTAATTATTTTATCGGCATTAAAATTATTTTCTCCTTTATAATATAGTGTTAGCGGACTATCATCACATTGTTTGAGCCGAAAAGGATAATCTTTATTGGTATAAAAAAGCATTTCAACTCCTTGTTTTTCCATGAATTTTAGCTCCTGATCTGCTCTTTTCAAAATTTCAGATTTATCCATACTCTTTAATATTGTGCTAAGCGCATTTGATACTTTACTGGGTAGTTTCCCCTCAAAAACTGCCTTTGCACTGCCACAATAAGCAATGAGTTTTTTCCCAATTCTATCGCCAACTCCCGGTATAAGAGTAAGTGCTATTTGATATCTTTTTTCATCACTCATTTTAAGGTTTTGTGTTTTTTTATATATTGCGAAAACTTTTTTTGGTAAATATATGAGAAAAATCTACATTTTATTACTGCTAACATTTTTTGTGTTTTCAGTAAATCAGGCACAAACTATTTCAGGAATAATTTCTGATGAGTCATCAAATGAAAAACTAATTGGTGTGAATATTATTGCAAAAGATGGCAAGGGAACAGCCACTGATGTTTTTGGAAAATATACTTTAAAACTCACTGCCGGAGAGCATCAAATTACTTATAGATATATTGGATATAAGGATGTTGTAAAAGATGTTTCTCTTAAAAATGGAGAAAGTAAAATAATTGATGTAAACCTAAATTTTGCAAGTGAGCAACTTGGAACAGTAGTGGTTTCAGCTGGAAAGTTTGAACAGAAACTGGAAGAAATTACAGTGTCAATGGAAGTGATAAAACCGGACTTGATTGAAAATAAAAACACAACTAATATTCAAACGGCTATCGATCAAGTTCCAGGAGTAAATATGACTGATGGACAAGCCAATATTAGAGGCGGAAGTGGTTGGAGCTTTGGAGCAGGAACGAGAGTTCTAGTTTTGGTAGATGATATGCCACTAATTTCTGGGGATGCTGGGCAAGTACAGTGGAAGCTGATTGCTACCGAGAATATTAATCAAGTAGAGGTGATAAAAGGAGCATCTTCTGCACTTTACGGTTCTTCTGCCCTTAATGGAGTAATAAATATCCGAACAGCTTTCCCTAGCCAAAAAGACATTGATAAAAACAAGCTTCCTGGATTTACTAAAGTAAATATGCATTTCGGATTAATTGATATCCCAGAAAGAGAAATCTTACATTGGAATGGAGAAAAAAGAAGAGCATATAAAGGAATTGAATTTTTATTTGCTAATAAATATATGGGGTGGGACATTTCTTTGGGCGGAAATATTTTTAAAGATGATGGTTACAGAATGGGTGAAATTACTGATAGAAAAAGATTTAATTTTGGATTGAAATATAAGGATAAGAAAGTGAAAGGGCTTTCTTATGGCGCTAATGGAAATTTCCTTTTTCAATCTTCTGGCTCGGCTATAATTTGGCAAAGCTTAGAGCAAGCTTATATTCCAAAAGATACTGCTATTAATACTACAAATGGAGACACTTACAATATAGATCCTTTTATTACTTATAGTAGAGGTAATAATCGTCACTCTTTAAAAACAAGATACCTAAAAGTTATCAATGATAATTCGGCTGGTGGAGCAGATGACGGGCAAGATAATGAATCCGAAATATATTATACCGATTATCAATGGCAAAAGAATTTGGAGAAAATTGGGCTTAGAATTACTTCTGGAATTACTAATGAATTAGTTATTGCTCGATCTGATTTATTTCAAGGAGACAATGAAAGGAAAAATCATTCTTTTTATGCGCAATTAGATCAAAAGTGGAAACGCTTTAATCTTTCATTTGGGGCAAGATTAGAAACATTTGAACTTACATCAGAGAAGACATATAATATAAATGGGGAAGATATTAATTCTATTTCGGCAAGTAAACCTGTTTTTAGAGCTGGAATAAATTATAGAGTAGCTGAAGAAACTTACATTAGAACTTCTTGGGGGCAAGGATTTCGGTTTCCATCAATGGCAGAACTTTTTATTTCCACCGATTTTTCAGGATTTAAAATTTACCCTAATCCTGAGCTAAAACCAGAAAGTGGATGGAGTGCAGAATTCGGCATAAAGCAAGGAGTGAAAATTGGAAAATGGATGGGTTATTTGGATGTTGCCAAATTTTTGATGCAATATGATGATATGATGGAGTTTTCTTTTGGTGTTTGGGATGATGAAGATGGAAATACTGCATTTGGGTTTAAATCAATAAATGCCGGGAAAACACAAATTAGTGGAATCGAAACAAGTGTAAGTAGTTCAGGAGAAATTTCAAAAGATTTAAGAATAAATATTTTGGCTGGTTATACTTTTATGAATCCTATTCCTTTAACTCCTGAAGACACTCTTTATTTAGCCCAAGGGACTGATCCAATAACTTATAACAATTCAAGTTCAGACCCAACAATTTTAAAATACAGATACAAAAATATTGCCAAGTTAGATTTTGAAGTTACTTATAAGAAACTATCAATGGGAGGAAGTTTTAGGTATAATGATTTTATGCAAAATGTAGATAAAGTTTTCACAGAAGAATTTATTGGTGGAGATGATGGTATGATTCCCGGAATAAACTCTGCAAGAGAGAAATTTGAAGGAGGTGATTTTATTATTGACAGCAGAATTGCTTATAGGTTAAATAATAATTTGCGTTTTGCTTTTATTGTGAATAATGTACTCAACCGAGAATACATGAGCCGACCAGCCGATATGCGACCACCAAGAACTTTTGCTTTGCAAATGGGATTGAAGATATAAGAAATGAAAATTTTAGGCATCATTCCTGCCCGATATGGTTCTAGTCGTTTCCCAGGGAAGCCACTTGCAGATATTGCTGGGGAAAGCATGATAGAAAGAGTATATAAACAAGCAAAAAAATGCGAATTACTTTCCAATGTTTTTGTAGCCACTGATGATGAGAGGATTTTCTCTCATATAAAAAGTTTTGGTGGAAATGTGCAAATGACTTCCCAACAAAATTCTGGTACCGATAGGTGCAATGAGCTTAATAGTAATTTGAAGGAAGATTTTGATGTAATTATAAATATTCAAGGAGATGAACCTTTTATAAATCCTGAACAAATTTCCCAAGTTGCCAACCTTTTTTTAGATAAAAATACTGCCATAGCAACTCTTGCAAAACAAATAAATACTGCTGATAATCTGTTGGATGAAAATGTGGTGAAAGTGATGTTTGATGAAAATAATTTTGCTCTTAATTTTAGCCGATTAGCAATTCCTCAGCCAAAAAGTTTCGATACAGAAAAATGGTTTTTACATAATAAATTTTACAAACATATTGGTATTTATGGCTATCGCACCAATGTATTGCAAGAAATTTGCAAATTAGAGCAAAGCCAAAGAGAGATTAAGGAGAGATTAGAACAACTAAGGTGGCTTGAAAACGGCTATAAAATAAAAGTGGGTATCACAGAGTTTGAAAGCAAATCAGTAGATGTTCCAAAAGATATTGAAAATTTAAATTTGTAAAACTATTTTCAGTAATTTAGCATTTGAAAATGAAACATACAATAGAACATTATATTTCCAATTTACTTTATTTGCACGATTGTGTAATTATCCCAGATTTTGGCGGATTTGTTGGAAGTAAAAAATCGGCTTATATTCATCCGGTATCTGGAATTATTCACCCTCCAAGCAAAGCCATTTTATTCAATAAAAACTTAATGCAGAATGATGGACTTTTAGCTACTCATATTGCAAAAGAAGAAAGGATTGATTTAGTGGAAGTTGGTAAAAAAATAAAAGAATTTGTTGAAAAAATAAATTCTGAATTAGAGAAAAGAAGTGCTTTTAAACTTTCAAAAATCGGAACACTTACTAAAGGCAAAGAGGGGAATATTTCTTTTGTTCAAAACAAAAACTACAACTATAACTTAGCATCTTTTGGTATGCAAGCCAACCACAAAAACAAAAAAGTGGAACGCACTACTGCTCAAGAGAAAGAAGCCATTGTAAAATCAATTAAGCAGCAAGATTTAGGAAAAACTTTACGCAAGGCAGCTGCTGTACTAATTCCACTTATTGGACTTTCACTTATTGGGATAATTCAAGAGGAAAACATCAATGGAATTTATAGTCAGATGGCGAATTTGAATCCCTTTGCAAATTCAAAAACTGAAATAATATTAGAAACTACATCTGAAGAAATTGTTGTTACAATTCCAATTGAAAAAACTGAAACAATTATTAAAGAGCAACACAATTATTATATAATTGCTGGAGCTTTTTCTGAAAAGAATAATGCTAATAAAATGCTTTTCAAACTTAAAAAATGGAATTATAAGGCAAGTATTGTAGAAGGTGGAAATCTAACAAGAGTGGCTTATAGTTCATTTACAAATAGAGAAGATGCAATTGTTGCACTAAACGATATCAAAAAAGACAACCCTTCTGCCTGGTTGCTTACAAAATAAATTATGAGTACAAAAACTCCTAAACAATCTAAAGCAATTTTAACTGAAATTGTTCTTCCAAACGATACGAACAACTTAAATAATTTAATGGGAGGCAGGCTACTTCACTGGATGGATATTGCTGCCGCTATTACTGCTCATAGGCATTGCAACCGAACTTGCGTAACGGCTGCCGTGAATAATGTTTCTTTTGAACAGCCAATTCCTCACGGAAGTATTGTTACTTTGGAAGCAAATATTTCTCGCGCTTTTTCTTCCTCAATGGAAATTTTTATTGATGTATGGATTGAAGATACTTTATCCGGCAAAAAAACAAAGTGCAATGAGGCGATTTATACTTTTGTGGCAGTTGATACTATGGGAAAACCTGCAAAAGTTCCTGGGATTGTTCCAGAAACTGAATTGGAGAAAACTAGATTTGATGGTGCGCTAAGAAGAAGACAACTTTCATTAATTTTAAATGGGAAAATGGAAGCAAATGATGCTTCCGAATTGAAAGCATTATTCACCCAAGAATAAATTTTCATCTATTTTTTGCATACAATTAAAATGTCCTTTTGGGCATTTTTCATAACCAATTTTGCTGCACGGTCGGCAAGAAATATCTTGTACTTCAATTATTTTAGAATCAGGATTGGCTAAATAGGGCGACATACCAAAAGCAGGAATAGTATTGCCCCAAACAGAGTAAATTTTCTTTTTTAAAGCAGCTGCAACATGCATCATTCCCGTATCGTGTGTTATTACAAAATCAGCATTTTTGATAATAAATGCCGATTGCCTAATGCTATATTTACCACAATAATTAATAGTATTTTTGGTAGAATTTACAATCTCCTCTCCATTTTTAAAATCTTCTTTTCCTCCAATTAATACAACTTGTCTTTTTAGTTTTTTGCAAATAGAAATTATTTTATTTGTGGGAAGTTTTTTGGTATTGTGAGCCCCACCAATTGCAAACACTACATATTCTTTTGGTAGGTTTTCTACCTTATCTTTATCGTTAATAAAAAAATCAAGTCCTCCATTGTCATTCTCCACCCCAAGATGCTTAATAGTTTGCAAATACCTTTCTACTATATGTACTTTTGGCAAAATGTTGATTTTAAAAGTTGTCATTAACCATTTCTGAATGTTTACTTTTTGGAAACTTTTGCTTGGCACACCTAACTTTTTTTTCAAAATTTGAGTGCGTAAATTATGGTGCAAATCAATCAGTAAATCAAAGTTCTCATTTTTAAGTGCTGGAATTATTTCATTGATGTTTTTATCGATTTTATGTACTTTTTCTACATAAGGATTATTTAATAAAAGATTAGTATATTTTGAAAATGTCAGAAAATGAATCTCTGCATTTAGTTGTTTTTTTAATACTCTTAAAACAGGAGTTGTAAGCACAATATCGCCAATTGAACTAAAACGAACCACTAATATTTTTAAAGCTTTTTGCATAGGCGTAAAACTAATTATTTTATTCTAATTTTGCTGCAATGAAATTTATAGATACTCATACGCATCTTTACCTCAAGCAATTCAAACAAGATAGAGCGCAAGTTATTAATCAAGCAGTGGAAAGTGGAGTAGAAAAAATGCTACTTCCAAATATTGATAGCGGTACAATTTCTGCAATGAATGCTATTTGCAAACAATTTCCGGAAAATTGTTTTGCCATGATGGGACTGCACCCTTGTGATGTAAAAAAAGAAACTTTTGAGAAAGAATTATACATTGTAGAGCAAGAATTAAATTCAGGAAAATATATTGGAGTTGGCGAAATAGGACTTGATTTGTATTGGGATAAATCCACATTAGGTTTGCAAAAAAAGGCTTTTGAAATTCAAATAAATTTAGCTAAAAAGCACAATTTACCTATCGCTATTCATGTTAGAGATTCGTTTAAAGAGGCAATTGAGATTGTAGAAAAATTAAATGATGAAAATTTAACGGGCGTTTTCCATTGTTTTACAGGAAACAAGGAAGATGCAAAGCGAATTATTGATTTAGGGAATTTTTATTTAGGTATTGGAGGGGTGCTTACTTTCAAAAATGGTGGTTTAGATAAA
The DNA here is from genome assembly GCA_964452095.1 of uncultured Weeksellaceae bacterium. Classification (GTDB taxonomy): domain Bacteria; phylum Bacteroidota; class Bacteroidia; order Flavobacteriales; family BACL11; genus DUAL01. The sequence continues at coordinate 7,134 of CAYVKX010000001.1, read as the reverse complement.
ACTATTGAGCATATAAATTTAGAGCATTTAGTTTTGGAAACAGACGCCCCTTTTCTGACTCCAGCCCCTAATAGAGGAAAAAGAAATGAAAGCAAATACATTGTAAATATTGCAGAAAAATTAGCAGAAATCAAAAAGGTAAGTTTGCAGCAAGTAGCTGAAACAACCACAAAAAACGCACAAACTTTATTTAAAATCTAAATGAAAAATATCTTAGTAATTTATACTGGCGGCACCATTGGGATGCAAAAAGAGGTAAAGACCGGCTTCTTAAAATCCGTTAATTTCCCAAAATTGATAGCTTCATTGCCTGAGTTAAAAAGCGCAAATATCAATGTAAAATACGTATCCTTAATTAAGCCGATTGATTCTTCCAATATGAATACCGATTATTGGATTCAAATTGCGAATTATATACAATCGGCTTATAATGAGGTGGATGGGATTGTGGTTTTGCACGGAACCGATACTATGGCTTATACGGCATCTGCTATTAGTTTTATGCTAGAAGGGGTTAATAAAGCCATAATTTTTACTGGAAGTCAGATTCCGATTGGAGCAAGAAGAACAGATGCAAAGGAAAACTTGATAACTGCAATTGAGATTGCGGCAAGTGGAAAAATTGCAGAGGTTTGTATCTTTTTTGAGGATCAGCTTTTTAGAGCCAACCGAACTGTAAAAGTAAATTCAGAACACTTTGAAGCATTTGCTTCTCCCAATTATCCTTCACTTGCAAAAGTAGGAGTGAATATAAAGTATAACCTCAATGCAATAAAAAAAGAGGAACATAAAGAACTTCTTCTTTTCAAAAACTTATCAGATGATATTGCTATTTTGAAATCATTTCCTGCTATAACTGAGAAAGTTGTAAAAGCTGTAATGAACTCTGCTAGCGTGATTGTTTTAGAAACTTTTGGAGCTGGAAATGCCCCAAACAATAAATGGTTTTTAGAGGTCTTGAAAGATGCTGTTAGTAAAGGAAAAATTATTGTAAATTGTAGCCAGTGCCTGATGGGAAGTGTGCAACACGGAAAGTATGAAACTAGCTCAGAATTAGAGAAAATTGGAATAATTAGTGCAAAAGATATGACTACTGAGGCGTGCATAACAAAACTAATGCATTTATGTGCTCAAGATTATACAAGAGAGGAAATTCTTACGCTTTTTGAAAGTAATTATAGAGGGGAATTAACAACATAAAATTCTTTATGTTTGCGAGCTGAAAAATTGGTGAGGTGGCCGAGTGGCTGAAGGCGCACGCTTGGAAAGCGTGTAAACAGGAAACTGTTTCGGGGGTTCGAATCCCTTCCTCACCGCAAAAGAAAAGTCCTGACCTTTTGGTTAGGATTTTTTGTTTTTACAAAAAACAACCACACGATACAATCGTGCGGGAGCTGGGAAGATTTACAGTTTCCTTTTGGAATTTGTAGATTTCTCACGAAAGGTTCGAAATGACAACTATTTAATAATCATCCCTTCTTTCGCTAAATTAAATCCCTTTTCAGTTACTTCTTGTTGAGCAGGACTGCCTTCTATTAATAAAGGGTTTGTGTGATTAAAATGTGTAAAATGTACTTTTTGTTTATCGGCATCAGATAGTGTAGAAAATAGCCCCATACTTTCCTGCACAAATGGGTGAGGAATTTCACTCATATCTCTTTTTAATTCTCCATTCTTGTAAAAGGTAGCGTCCAAAAAAGCGTAATCTACTTTTTGTATAAGTTCACTTATATTTGTTTCCCACTTTTCCCATTTATCAATGTCTGGAATAAAAATCAAGTGTTTATTATTAATACTAATTTTATACCCTACTGTTTCCGAATATTCATCTCTGTGAGGAACTAAAAAGGGTTTTATTTGTACCCTCTCATTTAAGTAAAATGTAGAATCATTTTTTAGTTTTTGTAAAGAAATATTTTCTAATTCCACCAACTGACTCCAAGGTCCGTTTTCCTCCAAAAAAGTTTTCATTTTTGGCATGGCAAAAACAGGGATGTTATTTGTTCCCATTACTTCTCTGCCGAAATGCATCAATCCAGTATAGTGCCCCATGTGGGCATGGGTGAGTAGTACTCCATTTACATTTTCTGTTCCCGTTTTGCTTTTCAGTAATTGGAGTTGCTGCTTTATATTTGGTGTGGCATCTATAATCCATTGCTGATTTGTAGTAGGATCAACTATTGCAAGGCAAGTAGTGTTTCTTTGCAATTCAGTATTTTTCCAAGCGGTTTTGCAACAGTCTTTTTTGCAATTCATTTGAGGATAGCCGGCATCTTGTGCTACTCCCAATACCATAATATAAGGTGTTTGAGGAGTTTCTTCTTTTTGATTGCAAGCAAAAAACAGAAGAAGTGTTATTATTATTGATAGGTGTTTTTTCATTTTATATTTTTTGTCGAATAAATACTATTTCAAAAACGAGATTCTTCATATATTAACTTTATTGAACCTAAAGGTTTCAGGATGATAAATATTTTTATCTAATAATTTTTTCAAAGCAATAATACTCATTTTTGTTGGGCTTCAAATAAATATGCCCCAATTGAGAAAATCCTAATTTTTTGTAAAATTCCATGGCTTTTGGATTTCCAGAATAAGTATCCAAACGGATAGATTTTAATTCTTTTTCAATGACTAAATCTTCTGCAAATTGCATTAATCTTTTCCCAATCTTATCTCCCCAATTTTCTTCTTTTACGCCTAATCTGTGTACTACCAAAAACTGATTGCTTTTGTCTTTCCAATCAACCTCTAAATAAGTTTCATCTTGATTTTGGTCTATGTTTATTCCTCCAATAATTGTCCCTTTAATTTCTGCAACAAAATAAGTTTGCACTTTCAAATCTACTGCAATTACCTCAGCATTTGGATAGCTTTCATCCCATTGGTCAATGCCATTTTTTAGCATTCCGTTCACGCATGATTTGTACATTTGCATGATGTTTTCTAAGTCAGTGGATTTTGCTTTTCTAATTATCATTGTACCAATAAATTGCACCCTCTAATATCTGCATTGCTAAATCTTCCTAAAACGGAAAAACTGCCATCTTCAAAGGTTTTTCCTAAATCCTGAGTAGCAATAAAGGGACAAGAATAAATATTGGCTAAATCGATAACATTTATCCCCCCAGTTTTTTTGTTATCAATAATACTTAGAGGGTCATTTACATCACGAATCAATATTTTCATCCATGGTGGCATTTGAAATATATTATTCCCTTTGGAATAAGCTTGTGATAAAAGTTCTGTCATTCCATATTCCGAATGGATATTGCTTGTTAAAAATGCTTCTTCTAGTAATTGATACATTTCTTCTTTTAGCAATTCTTTTCGCCTTCCTTTCATTCCACCCGTTTCCATAATTAAGGTGTGTTCTAATTTCTGAGGAAATTGAGCTGCCAAGTCGAGCAGGGCATAAGTTACCCCAAACAGAATTGTTTTCTGCCCTTTACTTTCCAAATCTTTTATAGCTTCAGAAAGTTCTGAAAGGTTATCAAGGTAAAATCCACTTTTTGGATGTTTACTATTTGAAATAAAATCATCTACCATAAAAATTAGGGATGAGTTTTCATTTTCCTGATATGATGGCAACAATGCCAAAATGCAATATTCAGAAATATCACCATAAAGCAGCTCAAATGATTTTCGGAAAGAAGCTTTGTAAAGCTCAATATCACTCACCAAATGCTTGCTTTTATCTCCAGTAGTTCCGCTACTAATAAACAACTCTTCTATCCCCATACCTTTACAAATTACTTGCTCTGTTTTGAAAAACTCAATAGGTAAAAAAGGAATTTCAAAGATGTTGTTTGGCGTTTCTCCTTTCAAAATAAGTGCTGCATAAGGAGCGTAAATATGGTTATTCTCCATTTGAAAATGAAAAACCTCCAATGCTAAATTTTCAAATTCTTCCTCACTTAATGAATTAAAAATCTTACTTTTGAAGTTTTCAATATTTTCTAATGAAAGCATTTTCAAAAATAACATTTATTCTCGTATTACTATCCATTTTATTTTCTTGTGAAAAAAATGAGAAATTTTCAGATATTCCTTATTTGGAATTTACAAAATATGAATTAAAAGATAGTGTAGATGCACTTGGGAATATCACTAAAATTTGCGAATTACACCTTTATTTTACGGATGGTGATGGAGATATTGGGCTTTTTAATGAGGATACTATCCCCCCTTTTGAGCATAACCTTTCCGTTAATTATTTTGAAATGAGAGATGATAGTTTGCAACAAATAAATGTAAATCCTCCTTTTCATATTCGCATTCCAAATTTAACACCAACAGGACAAAACAAATCGTTAAAAGTAGATGTTAAATATGATGTGGATATTACTTACCGAAATTCCGACACACTACAATTCAAACTCAAACTTTTTGATAGAGCCCTCAATGAAAGTGAGTGGGCGAGTAGTGGCTTAATTCAGCTTTAATATTTTTGTTTAAAAAAAGAGCTCCATTGGAGCTCTTTTTATTTTTCTAAAGACGAGTTTAGAATTTATATTCTAAATTTAGGAATAATGTGTTTTTTAAAAGTCCAATTGAACCCTCATCATCATTGCATCTTCTGTAACAACTTCCGTTCCATTTGTTATTTCCCCCATTACATAGTTTAGCATTACTCTAGTATTTGGATTCAAATACCAATTTACACCCAAAGTAACATCTTCCAAAGTTTCTCCACTGTAAGCCGTTAAATCCATACTAGAAACACGAGCTACCAATTCAATTGCTCCTTTTCCTCCACTACCATAATTGTTGTTTGGTTTTACTCTATTAAATCCTGCTAATGAGTTTTTGTATGGTCTCTTTTCTCCTGTTAAAAAGTAAGAAATTTGCCCGTAATAACTGCTTAGTTCTGTTTCATTTATTCCAGAAATAGTAGTTTGCAAGTACTCTCCTTGTAAAGATAGGGCACTATTTACATAAGCAATTTCAGCTCCTAAAATATTAGTTTCATCTACATCATCAAGACTAACTGAAACTAATTTGCTGCCTAAATGATTCTCAGCCCTTGAAGAAAAACTGTAAGTTTTTTTACTATTTTTTCTTCTGCTATTTGCAATTCCTAAATGCAATAATTTGTCGCCATCATTCATAGCCAAATAAGTAACTCTAGAAGTTACATTTACATTATTTGTAGAATTTTTATCATTTCCAAAACTATCTCCTTCACGGAAAATTCCACTTTGAAAAGATAATCTATCTCCAAAAGTAGTGTGGTACATTGCACCAGAATTTCTTTCAGTAGACATTGCAATAGGCAATGCTCTTTCCATAAAAGTAATGTATTTGCTAGAAGTTAGTGCTTCTAATCTCAGTGGTTCTTTAAAGTGTCCTACTCTTAGATTCCCACTAATTGGAAGATCTCCTAATTCCATCCAAACATCTTTGAAAGAGATTTTTCCACCAGCAAAATCCAGTTGTAATTTGTATTTTACATTACCATAGATTTTTCCAGAATTGTAGAATCTTACTCTTCTGTATTCTGTTCCAGCCATTTGGGTTGTTTCGTTTCCAGTTGTATTTTCCCAAACTGCCATGTCGTACATAATTCTCCCTCCAAATTTTATTTGTTTATCGGAAGATTGCGCCTTTACTAATCCTATAGTTAGGATTACTAAACTCATTGCTAAAATTGTTTTTTTAATCATTTTATAATTTTTTAAGTTAATAATTTATGCAGCAAAAATAAGATAGCAATACTTTTATAATGTTAAGCAATTATTAAGTTAATGTTAAACTTATTTACTCGCCAACTATTGCCTCAGAAATATTGAAAATATGATCACCAACCTTCTCTAATGAGTGAATTAAGTTATTGTAAATCATACCTGTTTGTATTTTAATTTCTCCTTTTTCAATTTTCCCCAAGTATTCTTTTCTTAGTTTATTTCTAAGCTTATTGATGGAGATTTCAGCCTCATTAGCACCCAAAAGTGTTACTTGACTATATTTAGAACTTAAATTCTTGTTCATAATTTCCATTGCTTTTGCAACTACTTCCATCATTTCTTCTAAACTAGTTCTTAGCTCAGGAGTGAAATAGGCCTTCTGTTCATTTTTTCTTTCTACAGAAACTGACATTTGATAACAAATATCTCCTATTCGTTCCATATCATTAATCATTGAAATCATACTTCTAACCTTAATGGAAGCAGAATCTGACATTTCTCCTTGAGATGCTTTTGCTAAATAATCCGCAATCTCCACTTCCATTCTATCAGTAATGTCTTCATATTTTCTGATACGAGCCATTTGCTTGCCAAACTTTTTGTTATCTGTTTCTTTTAATAATTCTGGAATCATATTAAAAAGTTTAGTAGTTATTTTCCCGAACTTTGTAACCTCTTTATTTGCTTCAAGTACTGAAAGTTCTGCAGTTTGCATTAATCCTGTACCGATATGCTCCAAGTGAAATTCTTCATCCATATCTCCTTGTGATTTAACTGTTCTTTCAGCAAAACGAACAATTGCAGGAACAAACCAAATAAGGATAAGTACATTAAGAAAATTAAATCCTGTATGGAAAATAGATAAAGCAATTGGTACTGGAGATGAACTGTCTCCCCAACCATCAACAGCTGTATATGGTGAGATAGATCCAAAATAGTTCATAGAAACATAGTTCACTACATCTAAAGCATAAGGCATTAAAATTAACATCCATGTTACTCCAATAATATTGAACATTGAGTGAATTCTTGCAGATCGTTTTGCATGCACATTACCTACCATTGATGCAAGTTCTGCAGTAATTGTTGTTCCGATATTTTCACCTAATACCATTGCTGCAGCAACCTCAAAAGGAATTACGCCAGTATTACAAAGTACTAAAGTAAGTGCCATAGCTGCTGATGATGATTGTACTACAATAGTAAGTAATGTTCCTACTCCAACAAACATTAATCTTGATAAGAATGAAATATCAGCAAAACCAGCTAAGAAGTTTAAAACTTCTAGGTTGTTCTTTACATCAGGCACTGCACTTTTTAGTTCAGATAAACCAATAAATAGAAGAGCAAAACCAACTAAAAATTCTCCCCAATTTTTTGTTTTAGTTTTTCTGGCAAACATCATTGGCATACCAAAAGCAATAATTGGCAATGCAATAGCTGACAT